>CAYYZJ010000326.1:0-13164 GCA_964475615.1 uncultured Flavitalea sp.
AGTTCAGCGGTGTTTTATATAAGACAGGACGCCATTTCTCAGGTTTTTCTTCAGCAGGATCGAGCGAACCGGAAATGATCACTAGGCCGGAAAATACAGAAGGATTATCGGCTGCCAGCTTGATCACCACCGGCCCTCCCAGGGAATGGCCGGCTATGAACATGGGCTGATGATTGTCGAGCGCTTTGAACAAAGGGCTGATCAGCTCCGATTGCCTTGCCAGGTGTTCCGGCTTTCCATAATCGCTTTGGCCGAATCCGGGCCTGTCCACAGACACCAGGCGAAAACGCTGCAGCAGATCCTTGTCTTTCATATAACCGGCAAAAGCATCCCAACTGCCGGGTGTGCCGTGAATGAAGATCAATGTAGGGAGATTGTCGTTGCCGGTAAGTGCATAATGAATATGCCGGCCATCGACAGTTATCGTGGACGTAGTGAGCGATACGCCGGCTTTTGCAAATTCTTTTTTTTCTTCCGCATCCGGCTTGCGAAAGCTCATGCAGCTTTGTGCGAAGATCAGCCATAACAGCAATATAATGCCTGTGGTCAGCAATGTTCTGATGAGCAAGCGTCTCATATAGATAGAAAACAGAGAATAGGGAATGGAGAATAAAATCCTATTTACTACTTTCTATTCCCTGTTCACCCTACCTGCGTTTATTTTTCTTTGGATTTTGCTGCGGTCTGTTATTATACTGCTGCTGTCTTTTTTTCCGGTCTGCTTTTTCGAGGGTCTTCAGGCTGATCTGTCCTACCAGGTCAACAAATCCATGTTCTTCTTCCTTGGGCTTTCCTGCATTCAGTTCAACGGGATCCAATGTCTCCGGCGTGATATTCTGCATGTTCAGTTGCCTGATCTTTTTTACGCGCTCGATGCTGAGCGGGTATTGCTTGCTGCTGTCGGGCAGCACATACCACATCAGGTTTTTGAAAATATCTTTTTTAATGAGCAGGGCGGTTCCCTTGGCTACCTGCAGGGTGTCGGCATTGTCGGGGAAATGTTGAAGCGCGTCGAGATAGGTGTCGAGCTCATAGTTCAGGCAGCATTTCAGTCTGCCGCACTGGCCGCTGAGCTTGCTTTGATTGATGGAAAGATTTTGATACCGGGCGGCAGTCGTGTTCACCGATTTGAAATCGCTGAGCCAGGTGGCGCAGCAAAGCTCTCTGCCGCAACTGCCGATGCCTCCAACCTTGGCTGCTTCCTGGCGGGCGCCGATCTGCCGCATCTCCACTTTGAGGCGGAATTCGGAAGCAAAGATCTTGATCAGCTCGCGGAAATCGACCCGGTCGTCGGCAATATAAAAGAAAGTGGCCTTGCGCCCGTCGGCCTGGATCTCCACTTCCGTCATTTTCATCTCCAGCTTGAGCTGGCGGGCAATGGCCCTTGACCTGATCAGGGCATCCTTTTCCCTGGCCTTATTCTGCCGCATGATCTCGAGATCCTTTTCGCTGGCCCGGCGCAGCACTTTTTTCATATCGGGATTATGCTCGTCCACATCCTTTTTCTTCATCTGCAGGCGAACGATCTCGCCGGTCAGCGTTATCTCACCCACATCAAAGCCACTGATCCCTTCCACTGTTACCAGCTCTCCTTTTTCAAAAACATGAGTGGTGCTATTCCGGTAAAAATCCTTGCGGCTTCCGTTATTGAAGCTGACCTCAACGATCCTGCAACCGCCTTCCGGGTCGCTGAAAGGAAGATTGGCCAGCCAGTCAAATACATTCAACCGGTTACAGCTACCGGTACTGCATCCTCCGTTGCTTTTACATCCCGTAGGTTTTCCATTAGCCGATCCGCAATTACTACATCCCATATTAAGGCATTAACAGAGTAAAGAAATAACTGCGAAAGAACCGTCCGGGAATTGCTGAGTGTCAGACGAACACTTGTACTTTTATCCGGTTATAAACGGATAGCCACGATAAGTCGTCCTGCAATGCAGGCATGCTGCGATATGAAATATGGTGTACAAATTGGCTGGTCAAACACTTGGATCCCTGCCCACGTTTCCTGCGCACATATCCCGCCGGACTACCTCTTTCTCAATATCCCTATCAAAGGGACTATTGACAAATATACTATGAAATCGCGAATTCCCCCTCCCTCCGTCAGGGTTTTTGGCCTGATGGGGTTTAACGGCTGGTTAATTTACTATCGCCAGGGTTTTATGCGCAAGGATATGATACAATTTGATGGTCAGGGCATGAAACAGCATCTTGGCGTTGGCATTGCGTTCAATATAATACACGGCCTTGTCCAGCTCTTCAATGATGGCCTGTTGCTGGGCTATGCCGGCAATTTTATTGAGGCGGATGGCAAAATCCTTTTCATTATCCGGAACCGGGGCGTCCATGGTTTCCAGCCGGATGGCCTGCTCCAGGAGATGGTTGAAATAACGAAGGAACTGTTTCTGCTTTTCCCGGCCCGATTTACTGATCTCCTCCACCCATTTAACCTGGGCTGCAGGGCCTGTTTTCAATATGGCATTCAGCCAGTCCCTCAGCGAAGCCTGCCAGTCTTCCCCGGCATGCTGCAACACCTGCAGCGCTTCCCGGTAATTGCCTTCTGCAATGGAAGCCACCTGACCGGCCTGGGCAGCCGGAATTTTGCTCCTTTCTATTAAAGCATTCGTGATATCTTCAGTTTCCAGTGGCGGAATGCGCAGCATCTGGGTTCTCGACAGGATCGTGGGAAGGATCAGCGATTCATTTTCGGCGATGAGGATAAATAAGGTATCCGGCGCCGGCTCTTCTATCAGTTTCAATAGTTTATTGCCTTCATTGCCCAGGTATTCCGGCATCCACATCAACAGGATCTTGTATTCGCTCTCAAAGCTTTTAAGGTTCAGCTTGCGGATGATATCATTGCATTCCTGGGCGGTGATATTGCCCTGCTTGTTCTCCGCACCAATGAACTGCAGCCAGTCATACACATTGCCGTAAGGATATTGTGCGATGAACTCCCTCCATTCGGAAATATAATCCGCGCTCACGGGCTTGTCGCCGGATTTTTTGGGAATAACCGGATAGGAAAAATGAATATCGGGATGGATGAGCTGCCTGGCCCTCGTGCAAGGCGGACAAACATCGCAGGCTTCATCAGGAACCGGCTGAGGAGCGACTGGTTCATCTCCAAATAAAGAACCGGCGGAAGAAGCTTCATTTTTTCCATTCACTTTCTCACAAACCAGGTATTGCGCAAAAGCGATGGCCAGCGGCAGGGCGCCGCTTCCTTCTTGGCCTAGAAAAAGCAAAGCATGGCTGAGCCGGTTTTGTTTTACCATTTCAACCAGTTGCTGCTTTATTCCGGATTGACCAATTATATTTTTGAACAGCAAATCAGTTCAGGTATTTGGTGATCTCATCGCTCATCGGGGTAACCTTGCTGGGAAATACGGCGATCAGCTTACCGTTTTCATCGAGCAGGAATTTGGTGAAATTCCATTTTATGACAGGATCCTGCACGCCCAGCTTCTTGGCTTCTTCAGTGAGATATTTAAAGAGCGGGTCGATATGATCGCCGACCACATCCACTTTTTCCGACATGGGGAAGCTCACGCCGTAATTCTTCTTGCAGAATTCCTGGATCTCTCCATTGGTGCCTGGCTCCTGCTGGCCGAAATTATTGGCAGGAAAGCCGACGATCACCAGCTTGTCCTTATATTTTTCATACAGTTTTTCCAGGTCTGCATATTGCGGTGTGTATCCGCATTTCGATGCAGTGTTCACGATCAGCATTTTTTTCCCTTTGAACCGGGAAAGATCGAGCGGATTGCCGTCGAGGCCGGTTACTTTAAAATCATATACACTCATGGTAAAGGTCAGGAGAATGGAAAGGATGGCTAGGCGTATCATGGCTATATGGTTTGATGTGATTAATACTACAAATATTATACTAAAATGGTTGCCTACCAAGCGAAACGCCAAACGCTTAACGCGAAACGCTGAATGCTTAACGCTGAACGCTACAATTAAAATTAACGCTAAAATTAAAGTCCTGCGTTCGGCATTTAGCGTTCAGCGTTTTTCGTAAGCTCCGAGATCGGGCAAACCAACGGGCCGGGAATTTCCATCCAGGTCGAGCGTAACGCCTGCATCTTTTCCTTTATCGATGGCGGGCGATCCGTTGCCAAGGCGAAAATCATAATATCTTTTCTGGCTGCCCGTACTGTCGAACAAAGGATCCTGGTTGGCAATAATATTCGACGTGTTCACATTGGCAGGATCATTTTTGATCTTCCAGAGACAATTATCAAAATGCACATCAAAAGCATTGGAACCCTGCTTGGAAGTGATCACTTCATCGCTCACGGTTTCATTATTATCGCCCCAGAATATGCAATTGGTAAAACCGGCGCTCAGATCATTGGTCAGGTAACCGCTTCCCTGCACTACATAATTGCTGATCTGCAAAACGGGCTGCTGATGGTTTATGTATTCATTGGAAAAACCGGCCACGGTGCAATGAACGAAATCATAATTGCCGCCATAGCCCAATACAATATTTTTTCCGCAATTACTCACCAGGCAGTTCCTGGCCCTGATGCTGGTATTGGCGCCGAGAATGCCGGCATCGTAAATATTATCGATGATGCATTCATCCAGGGTCAGTTTAGGATTGGCATCGGAAGACGGATCTTCGGCTACTGCTCCCTGATAGGCGTTCCTGATAACGGCATATTGCAGTATATTATCCTTGCTGTTTGTTCTGAAATAAATGCCGGGCCAGCTTCCGGGATAATTGCGGTAGGGATCGTCCAGCCTGTCGCCCTGGAAGTATACCCGCGTGCTATCGTACTTATCGCCCTGCACCTGCAGGGTTCCGTCTATCAGCAACGGCGCATCGGCATGAACATATATCCTGCATCCTTTTTGAATGCTGAGTGTGGCGTCGGTATCTACCTGCAGGCTGCCCAGGATCACATAAGGTTTGTCGTTAGGCCAGGTTGTATTGGCAGTAATTTTTTGGTCTTTCAGAAAATGCGCATTCTGTCCCCAGGCTTCAAGCTGAATATATTTTTCATTGCCGTTGAATGAAACCTGGATGCTGTCCTGCAGCACAAAAGGAAGATCCTGCAGGTTTGGATCGATGTATACTGAAACGAAAACATACATGCTGTCATTGGCTTCCAGTTCAATATCGCTTGCTTCGGCTTCAGCGGCGCCATCGATATTGATCTTGAAGACGGAAGTGCTTCCCCCCATCAGCTTGATATTGGATAAACGCAGTTTCTGATCGTTCAGATTGATGATCTTGATCTCTTGTGTGATGGATCCGGTTGAAGTAAAAACGGTATCGAAACGCAGTGAATCGGCAGAGAAACTGATCCGCGCATCACTGCTGGTGATGAACGAATCTTTTTTGCAGGAGAAGATGAAAAGAATCGCTGGTATCAGTATAAGCAGCAATAGTTTATTCATCATATCAAAAATAATGACTAAGGAAAGTTAATCAATATGAATGATGAAATTTAATTGTTAAATTCCTCAATTCATGGTATACGCCAGCGTGGCAATGCTGATCCGAACATCTGCTTTCTTCAACAGTTCAGTGGCGCAGGCATCGAGCGTGGCGCCGGTAGTGATCACGTCATCGACCAGCAATATGTGTTTGTGCTGCAGCCGCTCTGCGTCTTTCAATTCAAATTTGCCTTCGATATTCTGCCATCGTTCTATCCGGTTTTTATGGGTTTGCGTTTCCGTGGCGGTCGTTCTGATCACAAGATCCTTTACCACGGGCAGCTTCATGACGGATTCAATGCCTTCACAAAGCACTGCAGCCTGGTTATAGCCTCTTCTTTTTTCTCTTGAAGCAAATAAAGGAAGCGGGACCAGCATATCGATGTCTGCAAACCGGCCCGACTGTTGCAGCGCCTTACCCATGATACGTCCGAAATAATGGCCCAGTTGCTTTTTGCCATTGTATTTGAACTGATGCAGTACATGCTGCAGCGCAGCATTTTTAGTGAAATAATAGTGAGCCGATGCAGCCAGGCAATTCACTCTTCCCCAAAAAATTTTTTCAACAGGATTGCCGGCATGAAAAGCAAAATCCGTTGCAGGAAGCTGGCGCAGGCATTCAAGGCAAAGCCATTGTTCGGCGCCGATCAAATCCGAACCGCATCCTGCGCATACCTGCGGGAAGAAGAGATGAGAAAAGCTTTCCGCCATCTCCCGAATCTTCATGCGTTGAATATTGAGTGTTGAATGTTGAGTGTTGACATTTTCATTCACCCTTCAAAATAAATATTTATAAATCTCATCCACCCGGCTCATGCTGACGATCTCAATATTGAATTTCTGGTTCCTGATCTCTTTTTTATCCTGGCGATGGGAGAGATTGTATTTCGATACGATGATCTTTTCAAACCCCAGCTTTTCCGCTTCTGCAATCCGTTGCTCGATGCGGTTCACAGCCCTGATCTCGCCACTCAGTCCGATTTCTCCCGCAAAACAGATTTGCCGGGGAAGCGGGATGTCTTCATAAGAGCTCAGCAGGGCGCACAATACAGCCAGGTCGATGGAAGGGTCTTCTACTTTTAACCCGCCGGCGATATTGAGGAACACATCCTTCATTCCGAAATGAAAACCTCCGCGCTTTTCGAGAACGGCCAGTAACAATTGCAGCCTTCGCAGATCGAATCCGCTCACGGTTCGCTGCGGAGTTCCGTAAACGGATGCGGTTACCAAAGCCTGCACTTCGATCAGCAGCGGTCTCAATCCCTCGATGGTGGCTGCAATGGCAATGCCGCTGAGCCGGTCTTCTTTTTGCGTGATGAGTATTTCGCTTGGATTGCTTACTGCCTGCATGCCTTCATCCGTCATTTCATAAATGCCCAGTTCGGCGGTGCTTCCAAAACGGTTCTTCAGGGTGCGCAGGATGCGGTAGGCATAATGACGGTCGCCTTCAAACTGCAATACGGTATCGACCATGTGCTCGAGAACCTTTGGGCCGGCAATGCTTCCGTCTTTGGTGATATGTCCGATTAAAAAAACAGGCGTATTGGTTTCCTTGGCGAAGCGCTGGAATTCTGCAGCGCATTCCCTGATCTGCGATACACTTCCCGGCGAAGATTCGATATAGGCCGATTGCAAGGTCTGGATGGAATCGACGATCACCAGTTGCGGCTTCAGTTTTTTTATTTCCTGGAATATGGTCTGCGTGGAGGTTTCGGTGAGTATGTAAAAATTTTCCTGTCCTCCTGTTAAATGACTGTTTCCGGCTTTCAGCCTGTCGGCGCGCATCTTGATCTGCTGCTCGCTTTCTTCACCGCTGATATATAAGGTAACAATGTCTTTCAGCAATAAACCATTTTGCAGGAACAAGGTGCTCTTTCCTATTCCGGGTTCGCCGGCAACCAATACAATGCTTCCTGTAACGATGCCGCCGCCAAGCACTCTGTTCAGTTCAGTATCCGCACTTGAAATTCTTTTTTCTGCTGCGCTTGTTATTTCATTGATGGAAACAGTTCTGCTCTCTTTTTTTGTTGAAGAAAAATTTTTCCAGCCGCTGTCTGCTTTGCTTTCTTTGACGATCACTTCTTCAACAAATGTGTTCCATTGCTCGCAGCTCGGACATTTGCCAAGCCATTTTGCAGATTCATAACCACAGTTGCTGCAAAAAAAGGCAGTCTTTGTTTTATTCATGAAGTAAAATTAGCTGCTAAATTTCAGTTTGGGAGAGTATTGAAGCCCTGATAAGTGCAAGAAAAAGCCGGTATGATATAAAAGTAAAAAGGCCAGCTTTTGTAGCTGACCCTTTACTTACTAACCCATTAAATTCTTGCACTAAATTACAAATTAGCACCACATAACAAAATTAATTTTTACCGGTGTGAATAACTTTCAAATCGGGAAATTGGGTTTTAGAATTTTATTTATATCATTACAATTGATTGAATATCAATTAGTAAAAACCTCGGTCTGAAAAAAGAGCGCTTTTTAACCCATTGAAAATGAGGAGTGAGAATTGACTGAAAATGCTTGAAAAAATTTTTTTTCAGCCGATGAAATTTTTTCCATTTTTTTTGAAAAATCCGGTCAAAAATGATCTGTCAGGATAGCATCATATAGTAATAATATAGTATGCGTTTTGGCAAAAAAAACTAGAGTTTTATCTCTTCCTCATGCTTATCGAAAAAGTGGAATTCCGTGAGATGGTAGCTGGTGTTTGACTTGATTTTTATCGGCTGTTTGTATTTCCATCTCCATTTCCATTGCCTTGACTGGAACATTCTTCCTTTGGTCAGGTAAGCATGTATGATGGGATGCACCACGAGGGTGAGGTCTTTATGCTGGTGGTTGATGAGATAGCTCAGGTTTTTCTCGATCTCGTCCTCCAGGATCAGGGCAGAAGCTATTTTGCCGGTGCCGTTGCAGGTGGGACAGATCTCCTGGGTATTGATGGTGATCTCCGGCTTCATGCGCTGGCGTGTGATCTGCATGAGCCCGAACTTGGAGATCGGCAATACGGCATGCTTAGCCCTGTCGGGCCGCATGAATGCCTCCATGGCGTCCATCAGCTTCCGCTTGTTATCGGGCAGCTTCATATCGATGAAATCGACCACGATAATGCCGCCAAGATCCCTCAGCCTCAACTGGCGGGCTATCTCTTCGGCTGCTTCGAGATTGGTTTCCAGGGCATTTTGCTCCTGGTTATTGCTTACGCTTTTATAACCGCTGTTCACATCTATCACGTGCAGGGCTTCGGTATGCTCAACGATAAGATAGGCGCCGCTGGGCAGGTTCACCGTTTTTCCGAAAGCGGCTTTTACCTGTTTGGTTATGCCGAACTGGTCGAAGATGGGAGAACCATTATTATAATAGGAAACGATATCTACTTTATCGGAGGCAATGCGCTGGATATAGTTCCTGGTATCATTATAGATGTTCCGGTCGTTGATGACGATCTTGTTGAAATCTGCATTGAGCAGGTCGCGGAGCATGCTGGTGGTCTTGGTTTGCTCGCTCAGTATCTTGGCCGGAGCAACTGCCGATTTCAGGTTGTGCTGGATGAGTTTCCAGGTGGCTACCAGGTCGCTCAGGTCTTCATGGAGCTCTGCGGTGTTCTTGCCTTCGGCGGCAGTGCGAACGATAACGCCGAAATTTTTGGGCTTGATGGCTTCCACTATTTTCTGAAGCCGCTTTCGTTCGTCCGATGAATGAATCTTGCGGGATACGGCCACGATATCATTGAACGGCGTTATCACCACAAATCTTCCCGGCAAAGAGATCTCGCAGCTCAGTCGCGGGCCCTTGGCAGCAATGGGCTCTTTTAATATTTGTACCAGGATATTCGGCTTGCCGCCCAACACTTCATTGATCTTTCCGGTCTTGATGATCTCGGGCTCTACCTGGAAGGTGGAGAAATCAAAACCGTTCGGATTGGTATCGTGAATAGCCTGATTGGTGAATTTCAATAAAGAGCGGGCGTAAGGGCTGAGGTCGGTGTAATGGAGAAAAGCATCTTTCTCAAATCCTACGTCTACGAATGCGGCATTCAACCCCGGGATCAGTTTTTTTACCTTGCCGAGATATAAATCACCTACCGCAAAGCTGGCATCAGCTTTTTCATGGTGCAGTTCTACCAGCTTTTTGTCCTCCAGCAGAGCTATCTCAACGCCCTGCGGGGCTGCATTTATGATCAGTTCCTTATTCAATTTGTAAATGACATTTACCTGCCCACCAATACATCACTAAAAGGAAACGTAACGCTGAAGAGGATTTATTTAACCGCCATCTGGCGCAGCAATCATAAAAGGAATGACGATGAAATAAAAAGATTCAGCTTCAGAAAGAAGCCGGATCCTCGGCCCGGCTTGAAGTACTTTATTTATTCTTCTTCTTATGACGGTTTCTTCTTAATCTTTTTTTCCGCTTGTGCGTCGCCATTTTGTGACGCTTGCGCTTTTTACCGGAAGGCATGCAAAAAATTCTTTTTTAGTTAACTAATAAATTTTAATTCATTGTTCCTTTTCAGGAAAGGTTTATTTTAATGATTTAAGATGTTCATCAATTTCTTTGATCATATCCCGGTCTGAGATCAGCTTTTTGCTGGATTCATACCATTTCACGGCTCCGGCCTTATCGCCTTTGCGTTCATACGCTTCGGCCAGAGTGAGCATTGCTCTCAGGTTCCCCGGTTCATGTTCAACCACTCTGGTTAAACGTTCAATGGCTTTGTCAAATTGCCCTGATTCGATGCCGCCCAGTCCCAGCATGAACTGGGCATACATATTCGATGAATCCCTGCGGGCCACTTCCAGTATTTGCTGAATGCCTTGCATGGTTTCCTGCGGATTGCCGGACATGCTGCCGAAAATATAAGAAGCGCCCAGTCCAATTTTTGAAGAATCATTTTGCGGGTTCAGGGCTAAAGCCCTTTCAAACAATTCTTTAGCCTGCGTTGCCATCCAGGTTCTGAGGGCCGGATTATCCTGTGCACGCAGGTTGTTCAAAAATAATTGGGCAGCAAAGGTGAGATTTTTTTCAGAATTTTCCAATTTAGCTGTTTCTCCCAGATAATATGCTGCAGGCAGAAAAGCATTCTGCACAGAATCTCTCCAGAAAGCAGCCAGCCTGCGATAGGCATCCAGTTGCTGGTTCTTTACATCGCCTCTTACCACGGCATGCTCCAGCCGGTTTACATACGATAACTGTTCCGGCGTGAGTGCCGATTTGGAAGCCTGCAGAATATCCTGTACATCAAGCAATTTAGTTGAAGAAGAACGGTCCGCATCCGAGGCAGCGCGCGGCTTTTTCGGTGGAATGGTGTTGCCGAAAAAATATAAACCAGTTAATAATAATAGACCCGATATGGCGAGAATGATCTGCTGTTTCTTCACTGAATATTAATTAACCAGCAAAGTTACATTTCTTTATCGGGGTCTGGCTGATCTTCTTTAACGGATTGCAATTTTTTTACTTCGGCTACAAATTCCTTGGCCGGCTTGAAAGAAGGAATATAATGCTCCGGAATATGTACAGCTATGTTCTTTTTAATGTTGCGGCCTATTTTAGCTGCACGCTTTTTTGTTATAAAGCTTCCGAATCCGCGGATATAAATATTTTCTCCTTTGGAAAGTGTTTCTTTGACTTCCTTAAACATGGTTTCAAGCGTGACAAGCACGTCGACTTTAGGTATACCTGTTTTATCCGATATTTGATTAACAAGGTCTGCCTTTCTCATTGTTGGGTGATTTTTGTAAGTTTCTGATTTTAAATATATAACAAAATATTTAAACAACAACTTCTTTGATAAAAAATCCTTATCCCCTGAAAAGCAACGACTTGCGTAATGCATTGATTTTTAAACAGGTAAGATGATTCCAGCATTCAGAAAAAGACTTTTAAAATGGAATAAAGAACAGAATAAACGCTCCATGCCCTGGAAAGGAGAGAAAGATCCTTATAAAATATGGCTGAGCGAAATCATTCTGCAGCAAACCAGGGTTGAGCAGGGTTGGGCCTATTATGAAAAATTCATACTGGCTTTTCCCGATCTGCAGCAGCTTGCCCGGGCGCCTGAACAAAAAGTATTCAAACTATGGGAAGGGCTTGGCTATTACAGCCGTTGCCGGAACCTGATCGAAACGGCAAAAACGATCGACCGGGATTATCAGGGAAAATTTCCTTCCACTTATGAAGAGATCAGAAAGCTCAAGGGCATCGGCCCTTATACTGCTGCTGCCATTGCTTCCTTTGCCTTCAATCTTCCCTATGCCGTGGTGGATGGCAATGTGCAAAGAGTATTGTCGAGATATTATGGAATAACCACTCCAACGGATACCATCGCAGGTAAGAAATTATATATGGAGCTGGCAACAGCTTTGATGGATAAAAAACAAGCCGGCATCTATAACCAGGCTATCATGGATTTCGGCGCCGTGATCTGCAAGCCCCGGCAACCGCTTTGCGATAGCTGCCCGCAGCGCGAAGATTGCGTTGCATTCCGTCACGGATGGATAGAGCGGCTGCCGGTAAAAGAAAAGACCATACAGAAAAAAAATCGCTGGTTCTATTATTTTATTATCGAAACCGGCGAAGGAAAAGTATATATACGCAAAAGAAATAAAAAAGATATCTGGGAAAATCTGTATGAATTTGTTTTATGGGAAACGGATTACTCAACGAATGGCGAAGATGCGGTTCAGGATCTGCCTTCGAAAATATTGGGCAGATCGAAGTATATCATAACAGGCATTTCCAGGATATATAAACAACAGCTTACCCATCAGGTCATCCAGGGCCGGTTCATAACGGTGCGGATTGATCGGCCTTTGGCGGCATTGAAAGAATATATCCTGGTAAGAAAGAAAGACCTGGGCGAATATCCGTTCCCCCAGTTTATAACGGCCTATTTACAGAACCCGGTACAACAATTGTTTTAACAATAACCGGCAAGCAGTGGGCAATAGCGGAAAAAATTATCTTTTTTGTCTGAAAAAATTTAACTTTAAAAGGAATTATTTTCCGGGTGGACTAAAAACTTCAAATAAAATCTTATGCGAGGCGTAAACAGGGTGATGCTCATTGGAAATTTAGGTAAAGATCCGGACGTACAATATCTTGAAGGCAATATCGCAGTTGCCAAATTTTCGCTGGCAACAACAGAAACGTTCAAAGACAGAGCAGGCAAACTGATATCCCAAACAGAATGGCATACCGTGGTGCTTTGGCGGGGACTGGCAGAACTGGCACAAAAATACCTCCATAAGGGAAGTCTGGTATACATTGAAGGAAGACTGAGAACCCGGAGCTGGGAAGATAAGGAAGGAAACAAGAAGTTTGCAACGGAAGTGGTTGGTGATAACCTGATCATGCTCGATAAACGATCCGACGCCGGCAGCCATTCTCCCATATCGCACGAAGGTATGGAAGGCAGCTCCGATACACCTCCCATGGGAGAACCTTCTGAAGATTTACCTTTTTAAGACAATTCATTAAATTTGTAGCCCAATGCAACAGGCAGGCCTTATGACCTGCCTGTCTGATTACGGTGCATCTAACGAAACCAACTTAATTTGGATCGACCTTTAAACAATATTCTGCTTACTGCAAAGTGTTCTCCCTTACTACTGATCATCACAGCGCAGGCCACTACGGTATTGGTTATCCTCATCCTGTTCCTGCTGGTGATGTCGTTCATCGTATCGGGCTCCAGGA
>CAYYZJ010000327.1:0-6392 GCA_964475615.1 uncultured Flavitalea sp.
GCCAGCACATTCAATCCCCATTTATCCTTCTTCGTCTTGTCGAGCGTTACCTTGTTCTCATGATACGGCAGGATCTCGCCGAAACCGCCGATATTCATCATCCAGTGGCCCGGTTCGGTCAGTGCTTCTTTGAGATCAGCGCCGACAGACAGTTCGGCCGAGCTTCTGCTCCAGCTCTGCCTGCTCCCGCCGCCCTGGTAGCCGAAGCCGCGCAGGTAATCGCGCTTGTCGCCGAAGAGATTGCGGTAACGGGGGATATAGATGCCGTTGGCGCGGCGGCCGAAATAATATTTGTCTTCATAACCCTCAACCCTACCCGAAGCGCCTACACCGAGATGATGATCCATGATATTGTGACCAAGCTCTCCGCTGCTGCTTCCTAATCCGTCGGGCCATACATCGGTGGCTGAATTCATCAATATCCAGGCGCTGTTCAGCGTGGAGGCATTGAGGAAAATGATCTTGGCATTATAGACATAGGTCTTGTTCGTTTCTGCGTCGAGCACCTCTACGCCGGTAGCTCTTTTCTTGTCCTTGTCATACAAGATCCTCGTTACGATGCTCCAGGGGCGAAGGGTGAGGTTGCCTGTTTTCATAGCTGCAGGCAGTGTTGACGACTGCGTGCTGAAATAAGCGCCGAACGGGCATCCCAGCCAGCATTTATTCCTGAACTGGCATTGCGTTCTTCCCTCATGCGGCACCGTTATATTGGCCGTGCGCCCGATGATCATGGCGCGTTTGCCTTTATAGTATTCTTTTATTCTTGCTGCAACATCTTTTTCCACGCAGGTCATATCCATGGGAGGAAGAAATTGTCCGTCGGGCAGTTGAGGCAATCCTTCATGCGAGCCGCTGATGCCGGCAAATTTCTCAGCATGATCGTACCAGGGAGCAATTTCATGATAACGAACAGGCCAGTCGATGGCAATGCCTTCCCTGGCATTGGCTTCAAAATCGAAATCGCTCCAGCGATAGCTCTGCCGGCCCCACATCAGAGAGCGGCCGCCCACATGATAGCCGCGGAACCAGTCGAAGCGCTTGATCTCGGTATAGGGGCTTTCTTTTTCATTTACCCAGTAATCGAGATTGGTTTCATTGAGCGGATAATCTCTTTTCAATACGGGATAGTCTTCAACCATTTTCTGCGTACGCCGGCCGCGGTGCGGATAGTCCCAGGCTTCTTTATTGGCATTCACATAATCCTTCACATGCTCGATATTCCTGCCCCTCTCGAGCATCAGGGTCTTCAGCCCTTTTTCGGTAAGCTCTTTGGCGGCCCATCCGCCGCTGATTCCTGAACCGATTACGATCGCATCATAGTTTTCTGGCATAGTGTTTCGTTTTGGGAGATCCGAAGTCTGAGGTCTGAAGTCTGAAAATCATACTTCCTCAGACCTCAGATATCAGACATCACATATTTTGATTGCATTTCTCAAAGAAGCTATCTTATCCTGCGCTGCAGGGATGAATTCCTGGGCCACATATCCTTTGAATCCGGTTTCCACAATGGCGCGCATCACGGCGGGATAATAGAGCTCCTGCGTTTCATCGATCTCATGTCGGCCGGGAATGCCGCCGGTATGATAGTGACCGAAATAATCCTTATTATCACGGATGGTACGGATCACATCGCCTTCATCGATCTGCATGTGATAAATATCATAGAGCAGCTTGAAGTTCGGGCTGTTCAATCGTTTGCATAATTCAACACCCCATTTTGAATGATCGCACATATAGTCTTTGTGATCGACCTTGCTGTTGAGCAGCTCCATGTGAATGGTGATGCCGTTCTTCTCCGCAAGCGGAAGCACCTGCTTCAATCCATCTATGCAATGCTTCATGCCTGTTTCATCGTCCATGCCGTTGCGGCTTCCACTGAAACAGATCAGGTCTTTATATCCTGCAGCAACCATCAGGGGAATCACTTCCGTCGTTTGCCTGATAAGCGTATCATGATAGAGCGGGTTGTTCCATCCCTTGGTCAAACTGACTTCCCCTGCCGTATAGCACATGGAACAATAGAGGCCGTATTTCTGCAGCATGGGCCAGTCTTTCGGGGCGATCAGGTCGATGGCGCCAAAGCCGATGCTCTTAACGGCTTTGCAGAGGTCTTCCAATGGAATATCATTATAGCACCACTGGCAGACCGAATGATTGATATTGCCTTTTAATTTCAATTTATTTACTGATTTATCGGATGTGGTGAATGAAGACAAGACAGTATTGCCGGCGGCCAATGCTGCTGTACCCGCAACAACATTTTTAATGACAGTACGGCGAGAGGGTTTGTCAGACATGGATGCAATGTTAAAAAAGAAATTTACAAAATGAAATAATATGACGCATTAATAATTTGATAATATGCCGGTATATTCAATGAACGGAAGAATGACCCCTATGCGGGTGTAACCGGCGTGGCAGCCGCCGCTGCTTTATGCGCTGCATAATGCTTTCTGCGGGCAATATAGATCAGTACGAATATCACCAGCAGTATGGCCGGCATTAACGCCACTTTCAAAAAGGTCTCCGATCCGGCAAGGGCATCGGCCTGCTGCGGCTCCGCTCCTTTTGCAATGGCTGCGCTCTTGAATTTATCGAACCATCTTCCCATGATGGGAACGATCAGGGAAGTGGAAAACATGCCGGCGCCTCCCATGAGCGATAAGCCCAGCGCTCCTGTATCGGGCAAATATTCCGAAACAAAGCCAAGCATGGTGGGCCAGAAAAAACATACGCCTGCTGCAAACACAAAAGCAGCGCCGAACGCTCCGTAACCGCTGGCATTGCTAAGCAATATCAATCCGATGCCCGCAAGCAATGAAGAGATGATGAGCATGCCGTTTGGATTCAATCTATGCACCACAGGGCCTGCAAAAGATCTTCCCAGGGCCATCAGCCCATTAATAAATACCAGAATCAGAATTCCGGAAACATTGGCGCCCTGCAGCAAGGCAACGATCCAGGTATTTGTTCCGAGCTCCGTTGCGCCGGTCATGAACATGCAGATGAACATGACGATGAACAGCGGGTTCAGGCATGAAGCGAACATCCGGCTGGTGCTCACGCCGCGCGTTACCCTTTCTGTTTTCGGGAAGGGCAGCTTGAGGAACATGAACCCGTAAATGACGGCGGGAATGAATAAAGTAGCGATCAGCAGCCTCCAGTCGAGATGCATTCTTTCGACCATCACATAAGAGATCAGTCCCCCGATCACAATACCGCCGGGAAACCACACATGAAAGCGGTTGAGCATGGTGGTTTTATTTTCGGGAAATAACGTAACGGTCAGCGGATTGCACGCGGCTTCCACCATGCCGTTGCCGATGCCGATGCATACGGTTCCCAGGAAAAGCATGGCCGCATCCTTGGCCAGAAGGTAGATCACCACGCCGGCGATATGGCCGATGAAAGCCACGCCCAGCAAGCGTTTCATGCCGATCACGTCGCAGAGCGGGCCGCCGATGATCATGGCCAGCGTAAAGCCCCAGAATGCGGGACTGAATATCCAGCCCAGTTGTTCCTTGGTCAAATGAAATGATTCGCCCCACACTCCTTCCAGCGAAGCACGGAAGGCAAAGGTCATGGCGGTAAAGATTAAGGCAATTCGGCTTGCAAGAAAAAGTTGATTGCGTTGAACGTTTGTCAGCATGACAAGGCAGTTTTGTTGGAGGAACCCAATCGTTAGGAATTAATTTTTTTTCAGCGCCACGGTGAAGCGGTGTACCTTTATCGACCTGGCGCGTCAATTAGTAAATCAGCATGTAAATGTAATTTTTATTTTTAAAAATCAAACAAAACAATTGTGAAGTTGACAATTTTTTAGTGAGTATGGTTATTTGCCTGTATTTCTTCTTTTTTTATTGAACATTGCAGTAAACTTGCATTCAGTTTTTAAAACCTATCATAATGAACAGAAAATTAAGAATGGGAATGGTAGGCGGAGGCAAGGATGCCTTTATCGGCGCCATTCACCGCATTGCTGCCAATATGGACGGCCTTATTGAACTGGTTTGCGGAGCATTGAGCATTCATCCCGAAATAGCGAAGGAATCGGGTAAGATGCTCTTTCTTCCCGAAGACAGGACCTATCTGAACTTTGAAGAGATGATTGAAAAAGAAAGCAAGCTGCCGGCCGACAAAAGAATGGACTTCGTTACCATCGTTACGCCCAATTTCGTGCATTTTCCTCCTGCCATGCTGGCGTTGGAAAAAGGATTCAATGTAGTGATCGAAAAGCCCATCACCTTCACGCTCGACGAAGCCAAGCAGCTAAAAAAGAAAGTAGATGAAACGGGCCTGTTATTGTGTCTTACGCACACATACTCCGGCTATCCCATGGTAAAGCAGGCCAGGCAGATGGTGCAGGGCGGCGCTTTCGGAAAGATCAGGAAAGTGTGGGTGGAATATCCGCAGGGATGGCTGAGCAAGCTCACCGAACGCGAGGGCAATGCACAGGCCGCCTGGAGAACCGATCCGAAAAAATCGGGCAAGAGCGGATGCATGGGAGATATCGGAACGCATTCCGCACATCTCGCCGAATACATCACGGGGCTAAAGATCACGCACCTCTGCGCCGACCTCAATATTATGGTAGAAGGAAGGGCATTGGATGACGACGGCAATGTATTGCTCAAATTCGACAATGGCGCTGCAGGCGTGCTCATGGCATCGCAGGTGGCCGCCGGCGAAGAGAACGCGCTCAAGATAAGAGTGTATGGAGAAAAAGGCGGAATAGAATGGGCGCAGCAGGAACCCAATACATTAATCGTAAAATGGCTCGACCAGCCCATGCAGATACTTCGCGCAGGAGGCAATTACGGCGACAGGCTTTCGAGCTTTGCCATCAACAACTGCCGCACGCCCGGAGGCCATCCCGAAGGTTATCTTGAAGCATTCGGAAACATCTACCGCAATTTCGCACTCAGCCTTTCAGCCAAGCTGGAAGGAAGGCAGGCTTCCAAGGAAGCGCTCGACTATCCGCGAGTAGAAGAAGGTATTCGCGGCATGGCATTTATTGATAATGTGGTGAAGAGTGCGGGGAGTAAGGAGAAGTGGACGGAGTTTGAGGTGTGAGGGGGGCGGGATGCGGGATGCGGGATACGGGATACGGGATGAAAAAATTTATTTTTAAAAAAATAATTTAACGGGAATGAAAACGATAAAAGGGCCGGGGATTTTTTTGGCGCAGTTTATGGGCGATAAGGCGCCGTTCAATTCATTGCAATCTATTTGTAAATGGGCGGCGGGTATTGGATTTGTTGGAGTACAGATCCCGAGTTGGGATAGCCGCTGCATCGACCTGCAGAAGGCGGCGGAAAGCAAGACTTATGCCGACGAAATCAAAGGCATCGTTCAGGATGCAGGATTGCAGATCACCGAACTCTCTACACACCTGCAGGGACAGCTCGTTGCGGTTCATCCGGCCTATGATGCGCTGTTCGATGGCTTTGCTCCTGCCGCAGTGCATAATAATCCGAAAGCCAGAACGGAATGGGCGGTTCAGCAATTGAAATACGCCGCCAAAGCCTCGCAGCATTTTGGATTGAATGCACATGCCACCTTCAGCGGCGCCCTGCTCTGGCCCACTGTGTATCCATGGCCGCAGCGGCCTGCGGGACTGGTGGAGACCGGCTTTAAAGAACTGGCTGCACGATGGCTTCCGATACTGGATGAATTCGACAAGCATGGCGTGGATCTCTGCTACGAGATCCATCCCGGCGAAGACCTGCACGATGGCATCACCTACGAAATGTTCCTCGAACATACCAACAATCATCCGCGCGCCTGCCTGCTTTACGATCCGTCTCATTTTGTATTGCAATGCCTCGATTATCTCGAATACATCGACAATTATCACGAACGCATCCGCATGTTCCATGTTAAAGATGCAGAGTTCAACCCTACAGGAAAGCAGGGCGTGTACGGCGGCTATCAGAGCTGGATCAACAGGGCCGGCCGCTTCCGTTCCCTCGGCGACGGACAGGTGGATTTCAAATCGATATTCAGCAAGCTCACTGCTTATGATTATGCCGGATGGGCAGTGATGGAATGGGAATGCTGCATCAAGCATCCTGAAGACGGGGCAAAAGAAGGCGCCCCCTTCATCAAAAGCCATATCATAAGAGTTACGGAAAAAGCATTCGACGATTTTGCCGGAACCGGCTCGGATGAAAAATTTAACCGTTCCGTACTCGGCCTGCAATAAATTTTTTCGGAATTTTATTTCTTCATCAAAAATTTCTTTATCACCCATCATGAAACCGAGCATCAGTACTTTAAGCACAACAGCGGATGAACAGCGAGATTCCATCCGACCTTTGAAAAATCATTTTTCCCGGATGAAAAAAGCATTTATCGTTTTCTCCTGCATTTCATTGACCGTTGCCTGCGGC
>CAYYZJ010000328.1:0-2862 GCA_964475615.1 uncultured Flavitalea sp.
CCCGTATTTATCCCTGGCATTTGCTTCTATCACATACCATCCCGGTTTAAAATTTATTCCTTCCACCTTGAATGCGGAATCTGAGATGCCTGCTGCTTCAAAAACCTTATCCGTTTTTTCCCAGGTTTCTTTTTTGTTCTCATTACTGTACTCATCATGCGGAAAATAGCGCAGGTATTCTTCTTTGCTCATTATGAATTGATCGGGTTCTTCCCAATACCGTTCCCTGATCAGCCGGCCTGGGGATTTTAATGCATAAACTGCCAGGTTTATTTTGGTTGTTTCGGGTTTTCCGGAAAGATTGGTAGCACTTGCTTTTATGGCCCGCAGGCTGTCTGCAGCCATACGCCCACCGGAAGGCAGTGCAACAGCAAGCTCCAGCGACCGGTAGCCTACCGGTACCGTTGTTTGCGCGCTATGTGTTTCTCCATTAATGTCGGTAATATCGGCCATAACCCTGTATTCGAAAACAGGATCGAGCGACCTGCTGACTGTATTGTCGGGAATAGCCGCAAATATAACAGTGAATTTTCCATCTTCATTCGTTTGTACTTCACCGTTGGTAATCTCCTGCTGGGAGCTTCGGCGGGGAGGGTATATCAAAGGAGAAGGAAACCTTGCCCACCTCACCACCCGGTATTTTACCAGAGCGCCGCCAATGGCATTGCCTGCATAAGCCCTGGCATATCCGGTTACCGTTATCGTGTCGCGAAGATGATAGGCGGTTTTCAACGTATCGTATTCAATATGGAATTTCGGTCTTTTGTATTCTTCCACCGAAAAGGACTGGCTGTCGTCGGTAGAATCATTGGTGATGCTGAATTGTCCGTTCAGCGAGTTCTCAGGTAAACGGAATTTGCCGCTGCAGGAACCGAAATCATTGGTATTGATCAGCACTGAATCAACTTTCTGATTATTGGCATCATTCAGAAAGATCGTTGTTTTGAATTGGGAGATGACCTTCCATTTTCTGCTATCAAAATCCTTTGTAACTGCAATTGCTTTAAAATAGACAGTTTGTCCCGGACGATAAATGGAGCGATCGGTAAAAAAGAAAAGCCTGCGATTATATTTTTCATAGCCTGCTTTATCCGATCCGTCATATTCATTGTTGTACCTATCATATTCATAATAAATCGGATTATCCTCATTCTCATCCATAAACAGATGATCATTACTGCTGGTAAATTCCAGGAAAAGTTCATTGTTGAGATTAGCCTTCGGCGGTTCAACATGGAAATAGCCGTTCTTGTCTGTACTGAACTGTTCTCCTTTACGCTCGAGATACCGGCCTTGCTTATTATCGTAATAACGATACCATGCCTGTACATCCGTTCGTTGAAGCGGCTTCCCGGTTTCACGATCCAACACAAAAAAATCATGGTCATGATTGATGTAAGCAATGCCGGATACATAAAAATATTGAACCGAAAGCAGGTTCCTGTCCAGGCTGAAATTACTGTCAATACTGGCAACCAGCGCAAATTCGGCAACAGGTAATGCA
Source organism: uncultured Flavitalea sp. (assembly GCA_964475615.1). Lineage (GTDB taxonomy): Bacteria > Bacteroidota > Bacteroidia > Chitinophagales > Chitinophagaceae > Puia. Next base: position 1,505 of record CAYYZJ010000328.1, read on the forward strand.
TCTATCTTAATTTCCACGCGATGCTTCTGATAATCGTCGGTTTCTGGAAGCGATTGGGAAAATGTTCTGAAAGCCGGCAACTGCAATAATTTTTTCCAGTACGCATCCTGCCACCTGTTGTTCAAAAGATCCTGCTTCTGCCGGTGATTGACGGCAATCAGCCGGAAATACAGTTTTCCAATATTCCGGTAAGCCAGGAGGGCCCGGAAAGGTTGACTGGGGAGATTTACTTTTTCCGTCTGTAACTGCAGCTCCTGACGTAGCATGTTTTTGAGCAATTCGCTGCAGTTTGTTTTCCCTTCAGAACTGTCTTTTTGCTGCACTATTTTTTCGCATATATTTTTTGCTTCCAGGTAAGCATAACGGTTAGCAGTATCCGCCGGCGGATCATATCGTCCGGCGCTGTTTGCATATTGTTGCGCCAGCAGGTACCATGCCTGGGCTGCGGCAGGATCTTCGCTGTACCTGGCAACCACTTGTTTCAGGGCTTGCTCATAAAGGCTGTCTTTGCTTTCCATTGCTGCATATTGATGTGCAAAGCCGATCCTCTCGATATCCAGGTCTATCAGCGCATCCGGTTTGGGATCGCCGGCATGGAAAAGCATCAACTGCTGAAAAAGCAGCAAAGCCTTGAAATGAAGCGAAGCGGAATCGCGCGTAATGAAATGATGTGATGCAAAGTCATCGGCGGCTGCAAATACGGCCTCGTCGCCGAGCTCAAAAGCATAAGCGGGTTTATTGATATCGCGCTCGTCATTTTTGAAATACTCAAGTGCGCGGTGAGCCAGCAGATCGTATAAGGTTGGCCGCAGGTAACGGGAATTGCCTTTGATGATAATGGGACTGAAAGCATCCAGCCTGGTTTGCTGCAGGGTCTGACGGTCATGGATAGACGCCAGGTACAATGTGCTGATCGTTTTGTGGAAATCGTCGATAGTCCAGGTATCCATATCGGGCTTGTTGAACCGGGTGGTTTGTGTTCTGTCATAGAATTTCCATCGGTTCTGCTGCAGGTAGTTCCAGTATGCTTCTGCCAGCAGGCTGTTCAATATCGAGCGGGCCAGGCCGGCAGCGGTGCTGACTTCTTTCTCCAGCATCGCTATATTTTTAGCCGCAGCATTCTCCCGGTTCATTTCCTGCAGGTTCATCCGGTAAATCAATGCTTTGATGAGCTGCGCTTCATTGCCTTCTTTTTTGGCTATCGCATAAAGCGCGTCCACTTCCTGCAATGCCGATTGCGTCAATCCTTTTTTTTCATTCAGCGAATCGATCTTCTTCCATCGCCTGTCATAATCATTCTGGGCCCATAAAATCAGGCAGGAAAGATTGAGGAGCAGCAGGAGGACAAGGGATCTATT
>CAYYZJ010000329.1:0-3900 GCA_964475615.1 uncultured Flavitalea sp.
GAAGGGCAGCTCTATGCTCCAGTCGTGCGGAAGGCGAAGGCTGCGCCAGGATGCATCATTGTAATCGGTATTTTTTGCAGAGGAATCATCTCCCAGATAAAATTTCCAGTCATCATCGAAGTTCAGTATTGTCCTTGCCTGCTGGGCCGGAGCATTCAAACCCAGGCATAGCGCTGTGCAGAACAGCAGTATGGCAGCTTTCATGTTGAATGTTGATTTGACAGGCAATTTACAGTTTCCGGTTTACAGTTTACAGTTTCTGGTTTTTCAGTTAAAAGAAACGTCCCGCCTGGGACGGGACGTTCTTTAATTTCTTGAAAAGATAGCTGTTAATGTTAATGATCCTTATCCACATTATTGAACTTATTGGTATAAGCCTCTGCCTTGTCCTTTACATTCTTCTGTTCGTAGATGGTGATCAGCAGGTCGTAGGTATCTTTCAGCGCGGTCTTTTCTTCCATCTTCAGCTTTCCTTTTGAGCCCAGTTCCTGGTCTACTTTTTCAAAATAAGGAATGGCCTCATCGAATTTTTTTGCTGCCTGGGTGCGCAGGTCGGCTCTTTTTTTCACATCATCGGGCTTGGTTCCCTTGATCAGCTTGGCCTGCTGCTGAAGATCTACGCCTGTATTATAAGATATCTGTCCCAGCACCAGTGCGGCCTGCGGATAATCGGGTTTAAGCTCCAGGCTTTTCTTGAGATTGTCCTGGGCCCTTTGAACCAGCTCATCGGCATTGGCCGGGCGTTTGCCCGAACTGGTATCCGAAGCATACTGATATAATTCCAGTCCGTAGTTATAATAGAACAGGTTATTATCCGGGAACTCTTTTACGATCTCATCATACTTGGCGAAAAGAGAATCCTTGTTTCCCTGTTTCCTGGCAATCTCCAGTTCCATCTCGGGCCAGAACAGGTCTTTGGGATATGCTTTCTTGCCCAGTGCAATATATTTCTGGGTATTGGCCGCATCTCCTTTTTTATCGTAATAATCCGCTACCCATTTATAAATTTCAACCATATCATTTCCGCCGATCTTGGTGATGCCTGAATCTGCGATCTGCTTGTAAAAGGTAACGGCCTGGTCTCTGTCATTGCTTTTCTCTGCAGAGATGCCTGCATACAAGGTGGCTGTTGTATCCAGCTTTTGAGTAACCCATCCTTTTTCGCTCATAAATGAATAAGCCGATATCGCGCCTTTGAAACTGGTCAGGGCATCGGCATATTTCCCGCCGTTGTATGCATTGGCGCCGGCCTGGAAATAACCCTGGTAAATATCGTTGATGGGTTTGTATTGATCCAGTTGAAGGAGGATGAGTTTTTTATCGTCGAGCTCTACATATTTTTTCAGCGCATCGAAAGACTGTGACAGTGCATCGGGAACCTGCGATTTCAGTTGTTCATCGCTGGCTATGGCATCATAGGTCTTGGCTTTGAGATACCAGGCTTCTGCATTCTTCTGGTTTTTGCTGTCGGCCATCACCTTGTCTATTTCCGTTTTGGCTTCCGCCACCTTTTTGTTTTTAAGCAGATCCTTGATCTTGTCCAGATTCTGGGCAAAGGAACCAAGGCCTGCCATGGCAAGTACTGCACTGAGAAGGAATCGTTTCATATTTCTGTATTTTGAAGTGTTTTACTGATCTGTTCCGGGCTCAGGATTATCGGTACTTTCGTGATTCTCAGTATTGGTATTTCCGAGGTTGGCAGAGATATCGGTATTGGCTTTCGCTTCTGTTCCGTTTCCGTTTGCATGATTGCCGTTCTCATCATGCTCATCCAGCTTGGTGATGGCAGCGATCTCGTCCCCTTCATCGAGGCGGATCAGCTTTACACCTTGTGTGGCGCGGCCCTGTTCGCTGATGCCGCTCACCGGCATGCGTATCATGATACCTGTTCGGCAGGTGATCATCAGGTCTTCTTTTTCCGTAACATCGAGAATGCCCACCAGCTTGCCGGTTTTATCGGTAACGTTGATGGTCTTCACGCCCTTGCCTCCCCGGTTGGTGATGCGGTACTCTTCGATCGGCGTTCTTTTTCCGAACCCTTTTTCACTCACCACCAAAACCGTCCTCGTCTTGTCGGCCTTATTGACACATATCATGCCAATCACTTCGTCCTGGGCATCGTCCACTTCAATTCCGGCAACGCCGATGGCGCCGCGGCCTGTGGGGCGAACTTTATTTTCCTGGAACCGGATGGCCCTTCCGCTTTTCACCGCCATCATGATCTCGCTATTGCCGTCGGTAAGCCTGGCTTCGAGCAGTTGATCGTTTTCCATAATGGTGATGGCATTCACGCCGGTCTGGCGGGGACGGCTGAACTCATTGAGCAGGGTTTTTTTGATGACGCCCCGCTTGGTACAGAGCACAATATAATGACTGTTCACAAATTCATTATCCTTGAGGTCTTTCACATCCACGATGGCCTTCACTTTATCGTCGGGAGGAAGCTGGATCAGGTTCTGGATGGCCCTCCCTTTGCTCGACTTGTCGCCTTCCGGTATCTGATATACGTTCAGCCAGTAGCATCTCCCCTTTTCCGTGAAGAAGAGCATGGTATGGTGACTGGAAGCCACGAAAAGATGTTCGATATAATCCTCCTCTCTTGTTTTTCCGCCGATCACGCCGCGGCCTCCGCGTCTTTGCTTGCGGTATTCAGATGCCGATGTTCTTTTGATATAGCCGAGATGGGAAATGGTGATCACCACGTCTTCTTCCTTGATAAGGTCTTTGATGCGCACTTCATCGTCGAGATAGGTGATCTCCGTTTTGCGGGCATCGCCGAATTTATCTTTCACTTCGATCAGCTCCCTGCGGATCACTTCATAACGCTTGGCTTCATCGGCCAGCAGCTCGCGAAGGTGGTCGATCAGCTTCATCAGCTCATCGTATTCTGCCCTGATCTTTTCCCTTTCCATGCCGGTAAGCCTTTGCAGGCGCAGCTCGAGTATGGCTTTGGCCTGCACTTCATCGAGGCCCCAGCCGGCATTGATGAGATTGTCCTTGGCGATTTCGGGAGTGGAGGAAGCGCGGATCAGTGCGATCACTTCGTCGAGATGATCCAGGGCAATGAGATAACCCTGAAGGATATGCGCTCTTTTCTCGGCTTCCCTCAGCTCAAACTGCGTGCGGCGGGTAACCACTTCCAGCCTGAACTCGATGAACTCGGCGATCATTTCGCGGATGTTCAGGGTCTTAGGCCGGCCTTTTACGAGGGCTACGTTATTGATGCCGTAAGAAGTCTGCAGTTCGGTATGCTTATATAATTGGTTGATGACCACATTGGCGATGGCATCGCGCTTGAGGTCGATCACGATGCGGGTGCCTTCCCTGTCGTTCGATTCATTATTTACATGGGAGATGCCTTCGATCACTTTTTCATTCACGAGCTGGCCGATGCGGTCGCAAAGGGTGTCGCGGCTGATCTGGTAAGGCACTTCGGTGATGATGATCTGCTCGCGGCCGCTGCTCTTGGTATCGATATGCAGCTTACCGCGCAGCACCACGCGTCCCCTTCCGAAATGCATGGCGGCCTTAACGCCTTCCATGCCGTAGATGATGCCGCCGGTAGGGAAATCGGGGGCTTTGACGTATTGCATCAGCTCGTCGACCGTGATATCACGTTTATCAATATACGCCACACATCCGTCGATCACTTCCGAAAGATTATGGGGAAGCATATTGGTGGCCATGCCAACGGCAATGCCGCTGGAGCCGTTGATGATCAACTGGGGAATTCGGGTAGGCAATACCGTTGGTTCCTTCATCGAATCGTCGAAATTCAACTGGAAGTCCACGGTATCCTTTTCAATATCTTCCAGCATGCTTTCGGCCAGGCGGTGCAGGCGTGCTTCGGTATAGCGCATGGCTGCGGGGCCGTCGCCGTCCTGGTTGCCGAAATTGCCC
>CAYYZJ010000330.1:0-4523 GCA_964475615.1 uncultured Flavitalea sp.
CACAAGGGCCCCGACCGGGGCAAAAATGATCGCCGCATCCAGCAACTGCGGCGATACAACTGAAGAACCACCGGCCCAGCTTGCACCGAGCTTTCTGGCAAACTCCTGTCCCTCGCGGTCATCATCCCGGGTAAAGGCATAGATCTCCTTGCCTTCGTGCAATGCTACCTGAATTAAAATATGAGCTGCTGCGCCGAAACCATATATTCCTAATCGTTTAACATCATGCCCTATCATGGTATAAGACCGGTAACCGATCAGTCCGGCGCAAAGCAATGGCGCGCCATGAGGATTGGCATATCGGGCGGCCAGCGGAAAACAGAACTGCGCATAAACCAGCGTATATTCGGCATAACCGCCATCAATCGTATATCCGGTAAAAAGCGCATACTCACAGAGATTTTCCCTTCCGCTTTTGCAATAGCGGCACTGGCCGCAGGTATGGCCCAGCCAGGGAATGCCTACGAGATCGCCGGGCTTCAGTGTACTGACATCAGCCCCAACCTGAACAATGCGGCCGACAATTTCATGACCGGGCACGAGCGGCAATTTCGGATTAGGTAATTCTCCGTCCACTACATGAAGATCCGTCCGGCATATACCGCAGGCAATGATCTTCACCAGCACCTGTTGTGCTGCCGGCTTGGGAACAGGCAGCTCGGTTGCAACAAGCGCCTGCTTGGGGCGCTCCAGTACCATAGCCCGCATAACAGCAGGCAATTCCTGTCCCACGGTATGTTGAACAACAGCATTCATTGCTGTGGTAAGTTAGTGATTTCTGAAAGTATTTCCGCCGGCTGCGGAAGCAGAATGATGAAGTCAGGAAGGCTATGTGCGAGAGAAATTCGTTTTGCAGATCAGAACAGCGAAGCATTATGCCAGGTGACCGAACACGCTCAGTTTGGTTTCAATCGCTCCCCTGCTTTTTGAATCTTTTTTGATCTCTGCCAGCTTGCGTTCGATGGCAGCGGTAGTATGCTTATACGATACTTTTTTCCGGGTAGCTTTCATGCTCCGGAGTATAGCGCGTGTAGATTTGGATTTCATTGATCTGGATTTACTGGTATAACGCAAAAACCCCGGAAATATTCGCATTCCCTAAATAAAAACCCTTCCTGAAACCAGAAAGGGTACTATATGAACAAAGCCAAAGAAAATCAGCAATACTGGTTGAATGCGGCAATCAGATTATGCGCGATCATCTGTGCCGAGCGCCCTTCGATCTGATGCCTTTCGATCATGTGCACCAGTTGACCGTCTTTAAACAAGGCTATCGAAGGCGAAGAAGGCGGATAAGGAAGCAGGCGCTCGCGGATCTTTTTTACCGCATCGATATCGAAGCCGGCAAAGCTTGTGGTCAGATGATCCGGTCTTTTGGGACTATTGGCCACTGCCATCAGTACGCCCGGCCTTGCTGTTCCGGCCGAACAGCCGCATACGGAATTGATCATGACCAGGGTCGTGCCTTTTTGTTCCAATTGCTTGTCTACGTCATCAGGAGTAAGCAGCTCGCTGAATCCGCTGTCGGTGAGCTCCTCCTTCATGGGGGTTACAATTTCTTCAGGATACATACCAGATTGAATATTTAAAATTTAAACATTGATTATGTAGAACGCAAAATTAGCCAAAAAGTTCAGTTGCTTTTTCAAAATAAAATCTGAATTAATGACATCGCCATCCTCCGGTCTGCGCAATTTTGACATCTGCATTCTGGAAATACAGACGGAATTGCTCATTTTTTGCGGCGGTATGCCGTTTGTTCTATAATCGTCACAAAACAGAAATTGTATGACACTCGTAAAATTAAACAACACACCTGTTCACAGGCCATTTACCAGTCTGGTAGATGAGTTCCTGAATACCGGCTTTGGAAGAAACTGGAATAGCGAAGGCTGGGCTTTTCCTCCCGTCAATATTCATGAAACGGCCGATGCCTATCATCTGGAGCTGAGCGTTCCCGGACGCAATAAAGAAGATTTCAAGGTGAACGTGGAAAACGGTTTGCTGACCATCAGCTTCGAGAAGAAGGAAGAAAGCAAATCGGAAGATTACAAGACCGTTCGCAGGGAATTTTCTTATCGCAGTTTCAAACGCAGCTTCAATATCGACCAGACCGTGGATGCCGAAAAGATCCAGGCAAAATATGAAAATGGTTTGTTAAAATTATTGCTTCCCAAAAAGGAAGAAGCCAAGGAAAGCAGCAGGCAAATCAATATCGATTAAGCCTGTTTCCCAAGTATACTTTTTTTCATAAGCAGTTGGTTTTGGTTTATATCCTCTCCATTCCTGGAGGGGATTTTTGTTATTTCGATGCCTTTTTCTAGCCCGATTTTTTTAATTTCGGGCATATTTCAAATTTATCCCTTCAAAACGATGATTAGAATCGCCCGGATTTCTCGATGCTCCTTACTCTTTGTTTTCGGAATGGCCCTGGCTCTTCTTAGTTATTCGCAGGAAAATCCTGCTTTCCGTATTCCCATGCCGTTGGACACAGTCATTAATCCGGCGGACACCGCGCTCCGGATCAGAAACCTCAACCCCTATTTCACGCTCCATGTAGATTCCACGCTCACCTATGCCCTCGAGATCAATAAAGACCCTTCCCGCTATTTCTGGTATCTCAAAAATTCGCCGGTGGGCATGAAAATCAATAAAGATAATGGCGTGTTGACCTTCAAGGCCGATAAGTCCTATTTTCTCTCGGGCAAACTGAAATACGATTATGAGTACAAGGTTACCATAGGCGTTCAAAACCTGAGCAATCCCAAAGAGCATATCGACACCTCTTTTACGCTTGTATTTTTCACTACCGAGATCGTGCCTTCGCGGGTAAAGCCTACGGTCGGCAATACGCTCTATGTGGATGAAGGCGATACCGTAAGCTTTAAAGTGGAATGCGAAACAGGCAGCTTCCCGATCGAAAGCATCACCTTCTTTGCCAACATCCCCATTAAAAATTTCACCATCGTCAAAAAATGCGACGACGATTTTACCTGGGTGCCTCCTTTCGATCTCATCAAGGAATCGGATTCGGTGAAGCAGCGCCTGGTGCTGCTGAGTTTTGTGGGGATCAATAAATTCTTTGCGAAAGATACGGCAACCGTGAAGGTGTACGTAAAAAATGCGCTGGACTATGCCCTGGCAGAAAAGGAATACAACAAGACGGTACAGAATTTCTCGACCTATATCCTGCAGTTGAAATATGCTTTCGTTCAGCTCGATAAAAGCGTGAAGCATACCAAGAACACCCGTTCAGGGTTCGACCTGACCACTGCTTCAACGGCTTTGGGCGGAACGGTGTTGACTTCATCCAGCTCTTCCTCAACCCAAAAAGTGGGTCAGGTGCTTCCCGGTGTTGGCGTTGCGCTTGTTCCGGTAAAGGAAACGGTGGCCCCTACGCTAAGCTATGAGCAAAATGCGGCCTCCCTGGTAAGAGGCGCCATCAAGCGACTACAGTATACGCTTACGGACAACAGCCTGATCGGCGGCGGTGAGCACGATCCCGATATCGTGAAAAAAACCAACGCCCTCAAAAATGAAATGAAGCAAACCCAGGTTCAGCTCATCGATATCCCCATCGACATCACCAATAACATGACCGAAAAAGAGCTGAACGATTATTTCAACAGCCCGAAAGTAGCGAGGAAGTATAGGTTGAAGAAAAGCAAATAATGTAAATGTGCGAATGGCTAATGTGCGGATGTGCGAATGCTTAATGCGTAAATGCATTATGACAATCGGCCTCTCTCATTCGCACATTAGCCATTCGCAAATTCGCACATTACTAAGCGTATCCCAATATCTTCAGCATGCTCTGCGCCGTCTGCTCCTTGGCATGCAGCCAGTCGGTGAGCTTTCCGTTTTTGTCATAGCCGATGATCACGTGTTTGGGAGATGGGATGAGGCAATGCTTGATGCCGCCGTATCCGCTGATCTGATCCTGGTAAGCGCCGGTATGAAAAAATCCGAGATACAGCGGCTCGCCGTTGTTCAGCTTGGGCAGGAACACTTCATTGATATGCTCTTCGGAATCGTAGTAATCGTGGCTGTCGCAGGTCATGCCGCCCAGCACCACGCGCTGGTACTCCACATCCCATTTATTGATGGGCAGCATCAGGAAGCGCTCGCCGATGCCCCAGGTATCGGGCAGCGTGGTGATGAATGAAGAATCGATCATATACCAGATCTCGCGGTCGTTCTGCATTTTTTGTCCCACCACGCTGTAGATATGCGCCATGCTTTCTCCCACCGTATAGCTCCCGAATTCGGTAAAGATATTCGGCATGGGCACATTGTTGCGCTTGCAGGCTTTTTTGATATTGCCGACAATTTCATTGATCATGAACTGGTAATCGTATTCGAATCCCAGCGAATGCTTGATGGGAAAGCCTCCGCCGATATTGATGGAATCGAGCTCAGGGCATATCTTTTTCAACTGGCAGTAGAGATTGATCACCTTGTTCAGCTCGCTCCAGTAGTAGATATCGTCCTTGATCCCTTTGTTCAGGAAGATGTGCAGCATC
>CAYYZJ010000331.1:0-1896 GCA_964475615.1 uncultured Flavitalea sp.
GGCAGCTTGCCAATTCGGCCAATACCCGTCCGCTGGAAGCGCTGGCCGATGTAATTGAGCCGCTGAAGTTCTACGAACGCAACCAGGGCGATACCATGTACACGGTATTTTCCCCGCTTACCAGGCTGGCCGATCTTGCCATTCCCGATCCGCCGCTGCCAAGGAATTTCCGCCGCGATGTGGATGAGTTTATCAAAACGCCCGGCCCTGCGCTGGAAAAAAAGATCACGGCTCAGCTAACGGTATGGAAGGATAATCATGCGCAGCTCCTGCCCATGATCAGCCATTCGCCGGTATTGAAAGAAGCGGAGCCCTTGTCGGAGAACCTGTCGCGGATCGCGGCTGCGGGACTGGAAGCCATGGACTATATCCGCCAGCGCAATACTGCAGAAACCAGTTGGCTCAGGCAGCAACTGGAGATCCTCGAAAAAGCCAGAGAGCAGAGCGGCCGTTGTGAGCTGCAGGTGGTGGCGTCCATCATCAGGCTGGTAAAGCTGGCGGCAGGCGCCGACGAGGCCAATGTAGCGAATCCGGATATCCTGGCGATAAAGAAAAATTAGATTTTCTGCCTACAATATAAAACCCATACTGCATGCAAGAAGCCAATGCTGCCGGTAAAAGCAGCCGCCTGCTCTTCCTGGATATTTTCCGTGGCCTCACCATTGCCACCATGATCATCGTCAATGATCCCGGTATTGAATCGCGCGTATATGCGCCGCTGTTACATGCCCATTGGAATGGCATTACGCCCACGGATTATGTATTTCCTTCCTTTATTTTCATGGTGGGCATTTCCATCGTGCTGTCTTTTTCAAAAAAACTGGCCCTCGGCATTCCGAAAAAGCAACTGATCGGGAAGATCGTCAAAAGAACCCTCATTCTTTTTTTGATCGGCGTGGTGTTGAGCATACTGCCGCTTTTTGATTACCGGAACGTACGCATTCCCGGCGTATTGCAGCGCATTGCCATTGTGTTCTTTGCCTGCTCCCTGATATTTCTGTATACAAGTTGGAAATTTCAAGCCAGGCTTGGCGCTATTGTCCTGATCGGGTATTGTATGGTTATGACGCTGGTGCCGGTGCCCGGATACGGATATCCAATTCTCGAGCCCGGAAAAAATCTCGCCGCCTGGCTCGATCGTATAGTCATTCCCGGTAGAATGTGGCAGGGCGACTGGGATCCTGAAGGCGTACTGAGCACATTCCCGGCGATAGTCACCGGTATCAACGGCATGCTGGCCGGATACCTGTTGCTGAGCAGGGAAACCAAAGAACGCAAGATCATCTTGCTGTTCCTGGCCGGGTTCATTGCCTTTGCATTGGGCAATGGATGGAACTGGTTTTTCCCCATCAACAAAAATCTCTGGACAAGCTCTTTCGTGCTCTACACTTCAGGTCTCGATTGCATGATACTGGCTTCCTTATATTTTATCGTCGATGTGCTGGGTTATCAACAATGGGGAAGGTTTGCGATGATCTACGGCTCCAATGCCATCGCCGCCTATGTGATCGCCGATATTTTTTCCGACCTGCTTTTCCTGAAATGGAGGGGAACAAGCGTCAACGATATCATCATCCATGCCGCTGGGCAGAGCGGCATCAAGCCGGAGATCATTTCCCTGGTCTGGGCGGTGTTGTTTTGTGCATTGTGTTTTGTGCCGGTTTATATTTTGTACAGGAGGAAGATATTTATTAAAGTCTAATCTAGTCTGAACTGGGATGGGTGGGATTTATGTGATATGTGGGAGATGGATGTTACAGATCTTACACACTGATACTATTGCGATTATCAATTTCCCAAACATCCAATCCATCCCATCAATCCCAGTTCAGACAAATCAATCCCAGTTCAGACAACTCAACCCTTAAATCATGAAATATTATTATCTTCTGCTCC
>CAYYZJ010000332.1:0-4547 GCA_964475615.1 uncultured Flavitalea sp.
GCAGGCCCCTTCCGCGCCCGAGCGCTTCACGAATGGCCAGCAGCATAAAACTTACCGCAACAACCTGTGCAAAATGCCAGACACCGGCGCTGCCCCTTACCAATGACCAGTACCCGGTTCCCATAAAAAATGCAGCAAGGATATAACCCATGGTTTTGCTGTCGATATCGAATGCTTTCAGGATCTGCCAAAGCAGATACGCATTCAGCAGCGTCAGCAGCCCGGAAATAAATACGGTATTTACTCCACCGAATATGGCCAGCACCGGAGTAATGATAATGGCAGGCATCGGCGGGAAGGGAACATAATATTTTCCATGGAACAGCGCAACATCAGGAAGCCGCTGGCCGATATCCAGCCTCCCCTGCAAAAAAGCCCTGGCCTGGTGAACATACAGGTTTTCCCAACCCGTGCTGTTCAGTATCGGCGGTATCCAGGAAAATAAAAACACCGCAATGCAGGCTAAAAAAAACAAGCGGCTGGGGAGACCGTCATTTATTGCCAGGTAATCTTTGAATTTGATGAGCTTTACTTTTATCATTGCAATCGTTTCCATGTATTATTTATTCCAGATGCCGCTGGCTGTGCCCGACATGATTTTCCGGTATTGTATTTTCCAGAGGATCATTGTCGGGAAAGTGGTGACCAGCGTTGCCAGCACCACGCCGGATGGGCCCAGGTGAAGATATTTGCTGAACCATATTGCCAGCGGAATAGTGATGATGGTGCTGATGATGGCCGTATAAAACTGCAGCCTGATCTTTCCTGTGCCGTTGATAAATGTATTGTACGGCGTTACAAGCAGTGTGATGATGACATACAGGCAAAGTACGATGTTCATGGCCGGAGGAACCGTTATTGAATTTCCTACCCAGACCGAATACACCGGCTTTGCAACGATCAGCATCAGCAGCGTCACGATGCAAAGGCCATAAGCCACCATATCCATTCTTCTTACGGTGGATCTGATCCAGTCGTATTCCTGTTTCACATAAGCGTCAGTGAAGGCCGACCAGAAGGGCGTGGTAATGATGCCGTAGATCATGGTGATGACAGTAAAATATCTGTAGGCGATATTGTAAACCGTAACCTCATCCGGCCCGAATAACTGTGTAAGCAGGATATTGCTGCTGGTGAACAGCACCACTGCAGCGATCTGGATAATGAAAAACTGTATGCCCAGACCGATCAGGTCTTTAGAATAGCCGAGGTTGATGAAACGCAAACCCGGAGCGATCTCCCTATACCTCCCTGTAAAGAAAAATACATTAAAGAGCACCAGGATCAGCACAGGCACTGCACTGAATATAACAGCGATCAGGAACAGCGAACTCCTGGTAGTGAGGGTCAGGATATAGATCAGCAGCAGCGAAACGATATTGCTCAGCGGATTGATGAGGTTATTCAATGCAGGTTGCTGATAAGCGAACAAAATATTTCCGATCAATGCCAGGATAAACCGGATGCAGAAAAAAGTAAAGACAAATAAAACGATCTTGGCCAGTTCAAGATTCAATGCGGCAGGTGCATTCAGTATTTTCGACCAGTGCAAAAAAGGATTGACGATCCAGAATAAAATAATCACGATGAAAAAAATGCCTGAAACAAGGGCATAAGAGGTGCTGACATAAGTCCTGGCCAGTGTAATATCTTTTTTTGCCAGTGCTTCTGCCAGTTTATTGCGCAGCCCATTCCCGATGCCGATATCAAAAAAACTGAACCAGTTTACCAGCGAAGCAATGGTGAGCCAGATGCCGTACTGGGTTTTATCGAGATAGTTCAGCGTCAGCGGAACGATCAGGAACTGGCTGGCTATGCTTCCTCCTTTGATGAAAAGGGAATAGAAAATATTTTTATATGCCCTGGCCGTTCTTTTATGGCCTTCTGTCAACTGCTGGTCTGGTTTGAGGATGTTTTCGATCATAAACATTATCTAGCTCATCTTGAATGGTTTATAGCCAAGCTCATCGTGCGGTCATCTCATAGCTTCGCTATCCTCAGTCACATGAAAATCTGAGTAAACTCGTTGTCATTATAATAATTCTTCAACTTCAACCGGCCAATGGCCGCATTCATTTTGTCCTTTACTCCTGCGGATAAATCAGGAATAAAAGACTATTCTGCCAGTCTTGCATACTGTAAATCAAGTAAGGAGTGAAAAATAGGGATCGGGGTCAGTTGCCGATTGAATAAGAATGACCTAGGGACATAATCTTTCCACAGTACGAATACAGATTTCATGTGTTTCAATTGATATAGTTAAGCACTTATTTGATTGAATCAAATAAAATAATCACTGGCATTCAATCAGTTATTGAAAGCGATCACTTGCAAATCAAAAAAAAGAAGGATTCTAGGATTTAAATATCCAAGGATTTTCAGGACTAAAATATTGGAAGACCCAAGAAGATGGTTAAAGGTAAACAGAAAAAATAATATTTCATAACAAATCATCAACTAACTCTTAATTAATCGTTTGCATAGAATTTTTACGTGCTTCGGAAAATACTAATTTCTGCTGATGCTGATCTTCACAAACCGGTTGAACACATAAGCTATCCAGAAAAGGATCAGCGGCACGATAATATAAAACATCCTGCTGTATGCGCTTGCCGTCAGACTTACGCCAACATAAATGGTCATATAAAACAAAATGAATTTGATGAGCAGTCCCGCCCTTTTCCATTTATAAATAGTAATGAGCGCAGTGATGATGATGAAGGTAAATGCAATGGCATTGATCATGATCCTCACCAGCATGGTGGGGTCCTGGAATTTCCAGGAATAGGGCACATTGAATATGAGCCGACCGAAATTCGCAAAGCAGTTCATCAGGAATTTGGAAGGATGCTTTTTGATGTTCTCTATCGCCTTCTGTTTAAAGAGGTCGTCTCTTTCCACGCCTTGCTTGCTGTATATTTCCCGGTAATCGGCAGTATGGTTATTGACCAGCTCGGTAAATGCTTTGTACCTGATATCCTCTGTTTGCGCTCCTTTGAACGGATGCGGATCGGCAGGCGGCTTTAACAGATCGTTCAGGTCGTTCGGCTGCCAGTCGCCGAACTCATTTTTATATGGCGTGCTCATCCAGTACAGGCTCATCCCTCCGGAATTGCCCCAATAAAATATCTTTCCGGTAAGATGATAAGTATAGATAAGATAAGGCGAGGTGGTTGCAAAAGCGATCGCAATGATGAGTATGATCTTTCTGTATCCCGGCTCTCTGCGGTTCATCAGCCACAGCAATAGATAAAGCAGCAATAACAATAGCAATACATAACCGAATACCACTTTTACCAGCGCCAGCCAGCCAATGGCTATGCCCGCAAAGATGGTTGCACTGCGCTTGTGTTGCAATATCGATTTAGCGAGAAAATAAATAATGAGCGTGATCAGAAAAAAAGCAAACGGTTCGGTGGAGACATAAGGCATTTGTTCATACGCGATCAGATAGAAGCCCCACAGGAGACTGAAGAAAACCGCTTTTTTCCCCGGCACGATCTCAGCCAGTGATTTGAACAGGAATACGATCGACAGATAATGAAATGCTGCATTCATCAGGGTAATAAAAATGACCGGCGCATGCAGCAGCACAAAAGGCACCAGGATGACCGGGTAGCCGGGCCCGTTCCATAAATTGATATCAGGCGGAGGCGGCGAATAAAATCCATGGACCAGGTTCTGGGCGAAATAAATATATCTCGGCCCGTCGGCCGAAAGCATAAAAGCTTTCAACCTTAACACAATAACAATATCTATAATAAGGAAGGGAAGGAATAGCAGGAAGGGATTTTTATAGTTAATTTTCATACTTTTAATTTAGGCTAATGGGAAACTAAAGGAAAACAGTGAAATGTGGAAATTATTTATACTTCCTTTACTGTGCGGCTTTTTTTCAGCAGGGGCGCAAACTCCTCCCGACCTGAGCAATGGCTTTAGCGGAAACCAGTTCACGCGTTTTTTCATGCCGCATGCTGACTGGTCTGCACAATGCAATCCCCGCCTGCTGCATGCATACAAGGAGATCGGTGTGCGGAGCATAAGGGTGCCTGTAAGCAATGAGGTATTGTATCAGGATAATAATCCTTCCGAACTGAATCCTGCCAATATTGTTGCGCTCGATACCATCGTTGTAAAAAAATTGCTCGATTCGGGATTTACCGTTATCCTCGATGCCTGCCATCCGCTGTCGGGCAAGAGCGGCCCGGGCAGCTTTATGCAGATGCTGGCCCGGGATTCACTGGGTGCGCAGCAAAAGTTCAGGCAATACTGGGTTGCAGTAGTGAAATATTTCAGCAAGTATAAAACAGAGAAGCTGGTATTCGAGCTCATCAATGAACCGTATTCCATCGATCCCAAAAACCAGAACTTCGTATATGCGCTGGAAGATGCAACGGTAAAGGATATCCGAACAATCGATACTTTGCATTGGCTGGTGGTCACCGGCATCCGTAATGACCGGATGCTCGATGGCCTGGCGGATTCCGTACCCGGCATTCCTTACCGTAATCCGCGCGGGCGAATTACTTTTCCACCGATCCAGGCCC
>CAYYZJ010000333.1:0-10056 GCA_964475615.1 uncultured Flavitalea sp.
TGGCCACGATCAGCTTCCAGGCCATCAAAGCGGCGATGGCCAATCCGGTGAAGAGCCTTAGGACGGAATAAGTCTGAACTGGGATTGGTGGGATGTATGGGATTTTTGGGAAAAGGATGAGATCAGTCATAAAAATCGATCTCCCACCCATCCCATAAATCCCAGTTCAGACGTAACCTTATTGCACCTTTCATCGTCTCACAGGAACAATCCTTCCAACCATGCTGAAAAATTATCTTAAAACCGCTTTCCGGAATCTCTGGAAAAATAAGTTCTATACTTCCATCAATATTATCGGCCTTGCGGTGGGACTGGCCACCTGCCTGCTGATCACGCTCTATGTGCTGGATGAGCTGAGCTATGACAGGTTCAATGTCAAGGCCGGCCGGATTTACCGGGTGAATAATGAAGTGAAATTCGGCGACAATCATTTTGATATGGCAGTAAGTCCGGCTTTGCTGGGCAGCACCATGGTGAAGGATTTTCCGCAGGTTGAACAATATACCCGCATCCGGTGGTACGGCGGCTTGCTGATAAAAAAAGGAAATGAGAACATCAAGGAAGAAAGAGTTGGCTTTGCAGATTCCACGCTGTTCGATGTATTTACCCTGCCCATGATTGCAGGCAATCCCAAAACTGCATTGAAGGAAACCCACTCACTGGTCGTTACCAGAAAGATCGCGGAAAAATATTTCAATACCGTTGAAGCTGTCGGAAAGACCATGCTCATCAACGATACCGGCGTGTATAAGGTAACCGGCGTCATCGAGAACATGCCTGCACAATCGCATTTCAATTTCGACATTTTTGTGCCGATGATCGAAAACTACGGAAGCAATGACGATAACTGGCTCAGCGAAAACTGGAACACGTATATTTTATTAACCAAAAATGCCGATGCCGGAAAGCTGGAGCCTAAGCTGGATGAATTTATGGAAAAGTATACCGGCCCGCTGCTTAAAAGTGTGATCAATCAAAGCATGGATGAATTCAAAAAAAGCGGCGGTTTTATTCATGCAAGCCTGACGCCTTTAACGGCGATCCACCTGCACTCGAACAAGATGGAGGAGATAGATGCCAACGGCAATGCCCAATTCGTTTATATTTTTTCCGCCATCGCCTTGCTGATCCTGCTGATCGCCTGCGTGAATTTCATGAACCTTTCCACGGCGCGCTCCTCCGGCCGCGCAAAGGAGGTCGGCGTAAGAAAGGTATTGGGATCGAGCAAAAAAAATCTGGTTACGCAATTTTTAGCCGAATCTTTATTGATCAGCCTGATTGCCCTTGTATTTGCCCTGCTCATGGCCTGGCTGCTGCTTCCCTATTTTAATCAACTGGCGGGAAAGGAGATCCATGCAGCTACTTTATTCAGGCCAGGAATGCTCCTGTCGATTGCTGTTTTAATATTGATCGTGGGGCTGCTGGCAGGCAGCTATCCGGCATTCGTATTATCCGCTTTTCAGCCGATATACGTGCTGAAAGGCAAGCTGGCCGGCGGTTTCAAAAGGTCATGGCTCCGGAATGCGCTGGTAGTGTTCCAGTTCTGCATTTCGATCGTCCTCACTTTCGGCACGATAGTCATTTATACCCAGCTCAATTATATCCGCAGTAAGGATATCGGATTTGACCGCAGCCAGGTTATCGTCATTAATAATACCAGTGCATTGGGCGAACGGGCCATATCCTTTAAACATGAGCTGCTCCGGATAAGCGGAATTCAGCATGCCACGATGAGCGGCTATCTTCCTGTAAATTATAACCGGAGCAATGATGCCTTCTTCACTTCCCCGGCCCTCGACCAGAAGACGGCCATATCCATGCAAAACTGGGTCGTCGATGAGGACTATGTTCCTTCCCTTAACATAAAGATCCTCCAGGGAAGGAATTTTTCGGCTCAATATCCTACCGATTCTACCGGAATAATCATCAACGAAGCTGCTGCAAAATTTCTTGCAACAAAGGATATACTGAATAAAAAGCTATACAATTTCAGAGACATCAATACAAAACAGCTCAACGAGTATCATGTTATCGGGGTAATCAAAAATTTCAACTTCAGCTCGCTGCGGGATGTGGTAACGCCGCTTGCCTTAAAGCTGGGAAAGGATAATGGCAACATCTCGGCACGCATCAATTCCGCTGAAATTGCCGGGGTAATAGCACAGGTAAAAAGCAAATGGCAGGCAATGGCTCCGGGTCAGCCTTTCGATTATTCCTTTATGGATGAAGATTTCAACAGATTGTATACCGCAGAGCAAAGAACGGGAAAGATATTCATCAGCTTTGCCGTGCTTGCCATTCTCATTGCCAGCCTTGGATTGTTCGGACTGATCACGTATGCAGCCGAGCAGCGCGTAAAAGAGATCGGCATACGGAAGGTGCTCGGCGCTTCCGTGAACAATATCGCCGGCATGCTGTCAAAAGATTTTCTGAAACTGGTGCTCATTGCTTCGGCAATCGCCTTCCCTCTTGCCTGGTGGGCCATGAACAAATGGCTGCAGGATTTTGCCTATCGCATCCGGATCGGCTGGTGGATATTTGCCGCTGCCGGCATGCTGGCCCTGCTCATCGCAATGGCCACGGTCAGCTTCCAGGCCATCAAGGCTGCGCTGGCCAATCCGGTAAAGAGCCTTAGGACGGAATGATGTTATTGATTGTTTCCGGTATGAGCGCTCACCATCCAGTTGATGCCGAACTTATCGGTGAACATGCCGAAATAATCGCCCCAGAATGTATTGTTCATGGGCATTTTCACTTTTCCGCCGGTTGAAAGCGCATTGAACAACCTGTCGGCTTCCTGTTTGCTGTCGGTGCTGATGGATATGGAAAAATTATTCCCCTGCGAATATTGGGAAGCCCATTCACCGCCGGTATCGCTGCCCATTAAAACGGTTTCTTTACTTATGGGCAGGGAAATATGCATGATTTTCTCTGCGTCTGCCGCAGAGATATTTCCATGTTCTTCCGAAGGAGGCATATCCTTATAGCGGCCGATATATGGAAATTCGCCGCCGAATATGGATTTATAAAAATTAAAGGCCTGCTCACAGTTGCCATTGAACATAAGATAAATGTTTACGGTGGTCATGATATTAAGTTTTAGCTGTTGAATGTATCGCCATGTAAAGATAATTTTTCCCAAGCACTTGTATCAAAACCGGACACCCGCTGTATCGGAATCGAACTGGCAGGTTTATTTAATATAACTACTACACTGTAAATCATTTAGATTGCAGTCCGGCATGTGATTGGGTTAAATATGGCTATGCTCAGAAACTATCTCAAAATAGCATTCAGGAACCTGAAAAAGCATAAAGGATATGCGATGATCAATGTGGCGGGACTGGCCATCGGGCTGGCTGCATTCTGGCTGATTGCACTGTATGTTGCCGATGAACTCAGCTATGACCGCTATAATGAAAATGCCGATCGCCTTGTCCGCGTTGTTCAATATGCAAACTGGGAAGGCAACAGCCTGAAGCTGGCTCCTACTTCGGCTCCGTTTGCGCCTGCATTGAAAGCGGCTTTCCCGGAAATTGAAGACGCGGCGCGCATCGATATCGAAGGCGGCGGCATCATTGAGGCCGGAGAAAAAAAGATCAAGGCGGGTGATATCATCTTCGCCGACAAAAGCCTGCTGCGCATGTTCAGCTATCAGTTCCTGTATGGCAATACGGATGCACTCGACAAACCCAATGCTATTGTCATTGCCGAAAGCCTGGCCAACCGGTTATTCGGCGGCGCGGATAAAGCGATCAACCAGGTTATTGAATTCGATACGCATAATGCTGCCGTCATAACAGCAGTGATCAAAGATATTCCTGCCAATTCCCATCTTCGCTTCAGCGCCGTGCGTGCATTACCTGCCGACTTCACCGAAGGCTGGCAGCAATTTCATCTCTACACTTATCTCCTGCTGAAAAAAGGAACCGATTATGCTGCGCTTCAGCAAAAGCTTCCTGCCTTTGCGGCCAGGACTATTCAAAAGGAAATGGGCATAAAGGATTATCGCATGGAGCTTCAACCGGTCAGCTCCATTCACCTGCATTCCAATCTCGATTTCGAGATCAGCCCCAATGGCAGCATGGGCAGGGTTTATGTATTCATCGGCATTGCTGCACTGATACTCGTCATCGCCATGATCAATTACATGAACCTCACTACGGCGCGTTCAACTTCAAGGATCCGTGAAATAGGCATACGCAAAACGATCGGCTCGGGCAGATGGCATCTGGCGGGCATGTTCATTTCGGAATCCGTTCTGGTTACGCTGATCAGCGGATTGCTTGCTGCAGTCATTGTTCAGTCGGCAATTCCCCTGTTTAACCGCTTAACGGGAAAAGAATTGTCGCTATGGCAATTCGGGATGAAGAATACGGTATTGATGTTGCTCGCATTCTCCATTGTTGTGGGTATCATCAGCGGCATCTATCCTGCTGTTTTTCTTTCGCGCTTTAAAACCATACCTGCCCTGAAAGGAGAATTGGGAAATCAATCGGCCAATATTGTATTCCGCAAATCGCTGGTCGTTTTTCAATTCGTGATCACCGTAGTCATGATCAGCGGTTCACTGGTCATTTACCGGCAATTGCAATTTGCCCTGCACAAGGATCTTGGATTTAATAAAGAACAAGTGCTCACTTTTCATATCGATAACCGGGATGTTCGTCAGCAGATACCGGCATTGAAAACACAGTTGCTGCAAAGCCCGTTGATAGCCGGGGTTGCTGCAGCGGGCAATCCCATCGGCAATAACGACCTGGGCGGCCATGCTTACCGCTTTGAAAACAACGACGGCTCCATTGCACAGAATACCAAGATCACCCAGGAGCTTATGGTGGATGCGGATTACCTGGGCACCATGGAAATAAAATTGCTGAATGGAAGGAATTTCTCCGACCAAACGCCTACCGACCAATATGGTGCTGCGCTGGTGAATGAAACCCTGGTGAAAGAAATGGGCTGGAAGGATCCTGTCGGCAAGCGCATGGAATTCAACGTGGGCAGCAATATTTTTCAAAGAACCGTTATCGGCGTGATCAAAGATTTCCATACCTATTCGTTACAGCATAAGGTAGAACCGCTGGTGCTGGTGATGCCTCCCGCAGCGCCCGACAAAGACAATCTGTACGTGAAGATCGCCAAAGGCAAAACGGCCGAAGGACTGGCCTGGATCGATAAGGTATATCGCAGGTTCGATAAGACCAGTCCCGTTGAGTATCATTTCCTGGATAAGAATTTTGCGCAGCAGTATGCTTCGGAACAAAGGCAGGGGCAGGTGGCATTGATCTTTACGATACTCGCTGTGCTCATTGCCTGCCTTGGTCTTTTCGGGCTGGCTGCATTCACCGCCGCACAACGCACCAAGGAGATCGGCATCCGTAAAGTATTAGGCGCTTCGGTAACCGGAATTGTAGTGCTGCTGTCGAAAGATTTCGTGAAGCTAATCTGTATTGCTGCACTGATCGCTTTCCCGCTGGCCTGGTGGGGTATGAACAAATGGCTCGACAATTTTGCTTACCGCATCGATCTCGGCTGGTGGATTTTTGCAGCAGCGGGATTGGTGTCCCTGCTGATCGCGTTGCTGACGGTAAGCTATCAGGCCGTTAAAGCAGCGATGGCCAATCCCGTGAAAAGTTTGAGAACAGAATAGATAAGATCGCATTCATAATATAAAATTGAGCGCATGCTGAGTGCCCGTTTTAAAAACGCCTGGCGCGGGCTGGCCAAGAACAGGGCGCTGGCCTTGATCAATATTTCGGGGCTTGCCATCGGCCTGGGCAGCCTCCTGCTTATTGCACTCTATGTTTTTGACGAACTCACTTTCGACGGGCAGCACAAACAGGCAAAAAATATTTATCGCATCATGAACCGGCGGATCAGCAGCTTGGACGGACAACGAACCGTTTAATGAGTGCAATGATATCTGATCAACAAGATTACAATAACGACAACAGATTCAATAACTCAACTATGCTGGGAAATTATTTCAAAATAGCTTTTCGCAATCTCAATAAAAGCAAAGGCTTTTCCGCCATCAATATTTTCGGACTGGCCATTGGCCTGGCCACCTGCCTGCTCATCACCTTATTTGTTACAGACGAGCTGAGCTATGATCGCTATAATAAAAATGCCGACAGGATATTCCGCGTTAGTGAAGACGCTCATGTCAGCGGTTCGGCCTTTAGTTCAACCACTGCACCTCCTCCACTGGGACCGGCATTGGCAAAGGATTACCCCCAGATAGAAAAAGTAGTACGCTTTGAGGGCAATGGAGACATGCTGATCAAAAAAGGCAATGAAACCATCATGGAGCACAATGCTGTTTTGGCCGATTCCAGCGTTTTTGATGTTTTCACCCTGCCGCTGGTTGCAGGCAATCCCCAAACCGCGCTGGTGCAGCCCTATTCTGTAGTGATCTCAGAAAGCATTGCCCGTAAATATTTTAACAGTACCGATGTGATCGGCAAAACCATCTGGGCCTTCAATACCACCAGCTATAAGATCACCGGTGTGATGAAAGACATGCCGGCCCAATCACATTTTCATTTTAATATTATCCGTTCTATATCGGAAATGGAATTCAGCCGCTCCGATAGCTGGTTGAACAACGACTTTGTCACCTATCTTCTGGTGCGCCCCGGTACGGATGAGCGAATGATCAACAAATGGCTGGAAGAAAGCGTGCGAAAATACCTGGCGCCACAGCTCCAGGCCCTGTTCCACAGCAGCCTCGATGACCTGGCTAAAAAAGGCGACTATGTCAGGTATACCGTTACGCCTTTAACAAAGATCCACCTGTACTCAAGTCTGGCCGATGAATTTGAGCCCAATGGAAATATACAGTATGTATACATTTTCATCATCATCGCTTTTTTCATCATGCTGATTGCCTGTGTGAATTTCATGAACCTGTCTACCGCCCGCAGCACCGGCCGTTCCAAAGAAGTAGGAGTAAGAAAAGTATTGGGCTCGCTCCGCATGAATCTCATCTCGCAGTTTCTGACCGAATCGATACTGATGAGCTTTATTGCGCTCTTCATTGCCCTGATCATAGCGGTCCTTCTCCTGCCCTATTTCAATCAGTTGTCGGGAAAATCGATGGATATGAATTTCCTGACAAAAAAATGGCTCCTGCCTTCCCTGCTTGGCGCGACGATCCTGGTTGGACTGATGGCAGGCATCTACCCGGCATTTTTCCTTTCTTCATTCAAGCCCATGCAGGTGCTGAAAGGAAAATTGTCGACCGGTTTTAAAACCGGCTGGCTCAGGAATGGCCTGGTAATATTCCAGTTCACAACAGCCATTATCCTGATCGTAGGCACCATCGTCATCTATAACCAGCTCCATTATATAAGAAATAAAAAACTGGGATACAACCGCCAGCAGGTGCTGGTGCTTCAAAACACCTATTCACTGGGGATACACGCAAAATCATTTAAGGACGAAGCACTGAATATCCCTGGAGTAAAAGCAGCAACCATGACGAGGTTCCTTCCCAACACGAACATCAATCTTATAAACAGCTTTTGCAAAAACGCCAGCCTGAACGTGAACCAGTCCATCTTCATGGGGCAGTGGGCCGTTGATGCGGATTATATTCCTGCCCTGGGCATGGAAATGGCCGGCGGAAGGAATTTTTCGCCGCTCATGCCTACGGATTCATCGGCCGTGATCATCAATGAAACGGCCGCGCGCATGCTGGGTTTCTCCGAGCCACTGAACAAAATGATATATCAGTCCGATAACAATAACAACCCGGTACCCTTTCGCATTATTGGTGTGGTAAAAGATTTCAATGCCGGCTCCCTGCGCAAAAAAGTGGAGCCTATCGTATTCAATCTCCGGGAAGAAAGAGGCGCTATGGCTTTCCGCATCAGCACCGAAAATATTCCGGAAACCATTGCCCGGATCAAACAGAAATACCTGGCGGTCGAAAAAATGGCCGGTCAGCCTTTTCTCTACACATTTATGGATGAAGATTTCAACAGGCTCTATCAATCCGAACAAAGAACAGGAAAAATATTCGTTTCATTTGCTTTATTGGCCATACTGATCGCCTGCCTCGGCCTTTTCGGACTGGTCACTTATGCAGCGGAACAGCGCACCAAGGAGATTGGGATCAGAAAAGTGCTTGGCGCCACTGTAAGCAATATCGTTGCCATGCTCTCCAAAGATTTTTTAAAACTGGTTGGTATTGCCGCAGTCATTGCATTTCCCATTGCCTGGTGGGCCATGAACAAATGGCTGCAGGATTTTGCTTACCGGATCGAGATCAAATGGTGGGTATTTGCAGCAGCGGGACTGATGGCCATTATGATCACGCTTATTACCGTGAGCTTCCGGGCCTTCAGGGCAGCGCTGGCAAATCCGGTGAAATCACTTCGCGCGGAGTGAGGGATCGTGAATCGTCAATCGCAATTCGTCAATCGTAAATAATATCTCATGCTGAGGAACTATTTCAAGACCGCTTTCAGGAACCTGCTGCGGAATAAAGTATATTCCGTTATCAATATCACCGGGCTGAGCGTGGGGCTTGCCTGCGCCATGCTGATCATTTTATATGTGAAGGATGAACTGAGCTATGACCGTTTCCAGACGCAGGGAGATCGTATTTACCGCGTGGTCAATAAATCGGTTAAGCCGGATGGCAGCGTAGCCGGTGTGGATCCCAATTCGGGTTTTTTCCAGGGGCCGCGGTTCAAGGCAGGCGTTCCGGATATCCAGGCTTTTGTGCGCCTGCAAAGCGACGAGCGGGATATCAAGGTGAAGAACGATATCCGCTCGCAGGATATGCTTAAAACCGATTCCAATTTCTTTTCCGTATTCTCCTTCCCGCTGCTGAGCGGCAATCCCAAAACAGCGCTGCTTCAACCCAATTCGGTAGTGATCTCCGAAGAGATGGCCGAAAAACAGTTCGGCACCAAAAACGCACTGGGCAAGACCATCATGATGAAATCGGACGATAAATTCGAGCCCTACGTGGTGACGGGCGTTGCAAAAAAATGCCCGCAGAACTCTTCCATCAAATTTCAGGTATTGGTGCCGATGAAAATATCGAAAGAAGATGAACAGCAGAACACCAACTGGTTCAGCTTTTTTTTAAACACATTTGTTGTGCTGAGGCCGGGTGCCGACCTGCAGGCTGTCAATAAAAAAATGCAGGCAGCTTACGAAATGGATGCCAGGGAAGCGATTAAAATAGTGGCCGAGAAATACGGTGTTCACAATCGTACTGAATATTTTCTGCAGCCTTTTATGCAGATGCACCTCAGCAAAGCGCTTCCTGCCCAGAACGGACTGGTCGATTCCAGCAACCCCATGTTCTCTTATATATTGTCGGGCATTGCACTGTTCATTTTGCTCATCGCCTGCATCAATTTCGTGAACCTTACCGTTGCGCGATCCATCAAGCGCGCCAAGGAGATCGGCATCCGCAAAGTGGTCGGCGGCAACAGGAAGCAGCTCATATTCCAGTTCCTCGGCGAATCGTTCATACTATGCGCCATTGCTTTCATACTGGCCGTGCTGCTGGTGCAGGCCGTGCTGCCCGTGTTCAATGATCTCTCCAATAAAGCGCTGGCCCTGTCATATCTTTTTGATGCCAAATTGATCGCAGGATATATCCTGCTCTTTATCGTTACCGGGCTGCTGGCTGGTTTTTATCCTGCGCTTGTACTATCCAGTTATAATCCGGTTCAAACCCTGTACAGCCGATTTAATCTGGCGGGAAAAAATTACCTGCAGAAAAGCCTGGTGGTGATCCAGTTTGCACTGGCTTCTTTTCTGATCATTGCAACCATCATCATCTTCTCTCAATTCAATTATCTTACCACGGAAAAACTCGGTTATGACGACAGCAATCTGATCACCATAAATAAATGGCCGCTGAAACGGGATGAGGCCAAACTATTCCGGGAAGAGCTGATGAAAAATTCCAATATCCTCGGCGTATCTCCCAAGAACGGCGGCTATTGGGGAACATCGGCCAAAGTGAACGGAGATTCCATCCTGCAGTTCGCTTATGAAACCGTTGATGAATCCTATCTGCCCCTG
>CAYYZJ010000334.1:0-2813 GCA_964475615.1 uncultured Flavitalea sp.
AGCAGATTACTTCCACTACCCGTGTACGTTATAGTGCCCCCTGCAGCAGCGGAGCTGAACACAAGTGACCCATACCTGCGGTTGCTGATGGAAACCGTATAGGAAACGCGGGGTACATCGAATTCAAATATGCCTTTTTCCGTTCCCGGCGCTGTTGACAACAATCTTACAATATTATTGGCGTGCGATGCCCTGGTGCGATGAATATAGCGGCCTCCGTTATCGATGCGTATCGAATCGGCAATGCTTAGCGATTCCCCGGATACCAGTCCGGATGCATTTTGAAATATAGCGCCATTACCAAGGCGGATGCCATAACCGGGCCCTGTTGCTATGAACGCGGGTTCGGCTGTATTCGTTGCCGGCAGAATGAACTGAATGCGCTTGCCCGCTGCAGGAATGATCGTCAGCGTTCTTACTGTAACTGCCGACGCAGGCAGCGTAACAATATAATCGGAGCCGGCAATGGAATTATCCAGCAGCACATCATCGGTGTCTGCAGGGATGATATCCCCGCTCCAGTTGGCGGCTGATGACCAGAGGCCGTCTCCGGCCGCTCCTGTCCATATCCTGGTATCGGCAAAGAGTTTTTGAAAGATGGCTGTGAAGAGAATGAGCGCAAGAAGATGGCGCCAGAGGATGGATTGCAGCATAGGTAAAGGTTTTGAGTTGATACAATAGCTCAAAGCCTTACTCCATAATGCTGCTAATCTTAACCCCGGATCGAAAGTATAAACATTCTGGAAAAAATACTATACCACTTTGTGGGGATGCGGGATGCGGGATGCGGGATACGGGATGCGGGATGCGAGGTACGGGATGCGGGATATTGGATATGGCTTAATAAAAAATCCTCTGCTGGGACGAGAGGATTTTCGGAAGAAGCGCCCTTTGATCAGACTACTTCTTAATAGCTTTCTTTGCACTGTCTGCGATGGCCTTGATCTTCGATTTGGCAGTATCGGCAGCGGAGCTGATATTGGAATCAACTTTGGTAGCCAGTGAATCAACAGCGGTTTTTACTGAATCGGCAACGGCCTTGATCGTAGAATCAGACTTGCCGGTAGCAGATTCAGTACTATTGTTGCAGGCAGTGATTGCGGCAGCCGCAACTACAATAGCGAGTAGTTTTTTCATTATATATTCTAATTTGTTAGGGTGAAGCTAATCATTTTTTACGGAAAAAAATCCTGATGGGCACACCGCTGAACCTGAAATGCTGTCTCAACTGGTTCTCCAGGTAATTCCGGTAAGGTTCTTTGATATCGTCGGGATAATTGGTGAAAAAAGCAAAGGAAGGGACAGCAGTAGGCAACTGGGCAATGTATTTGATCTTGACCGCATTCCCCCGCACCACCGGCGCATGATAAGATTCAACGGCTTTGAGCATCACTTCATTCAACTGCGAAGCAGGCACCTTGCGCTGCCTGTTCTCATACACTTCAAGGGCTATCTCGATGGCTTTGAAAATACGCGTTTTTTCCTTGGCCGAAATAAACAGAATGGGCAGATCGGTAAACGGCGCCAGCTTTTGCTTCAATGCCGTTTCATATTCTTTGGCGGTATTGGTTTCTTTTTCCACCAGGTCCCATTTGTTGACGAGCACTACAACGCCTTTTCCTTTTTTCAATGCGAGACTGAAAATATTGATATCCTGTGCAGCCACCGGCCTCGTGGCGTCCAGCACCAGCAGGCATACATCCGCTTCGTCCATGGCCTTGATGGCGCGGATCACGGAATAGAATTCAAGGTCTTCATGCACTTTCGTTTTGCGCCGGATGCCTGCAGTATCGATAAGGATAAATTCTTTTCGGAACAATTTATAATGCGTGTGAATGGTATCGCGGGTGGTACCGGCAATATCGCTGACAATGGTTCTTTCCTTTCCGATCAATGCATTCAGCAGGGATGATTTGCCCACATTAGGCTGGCCGATGATGGCAAATTTGGGCAATGCTTTTTCTTCTGCAGCTTCCGCTTCAGGTGGGATGATGGCCGTTACGGCATCCAGCAACTCGCCTGTGCCGCTACCGCTCATGGCAGAAATAAAAAAAATATTGTCGAAACCCAGGCTGTAGAATTCCGTGGCTTCAAGCAGGCGCTCGCTGTTGTCGACCTTGTTCACGGCAAGGAATACGGGCTTGTCCGATCGCCGCAGCACATCGGCCATGGCTTCATCGAGATTGGTGATGCCGGTCACCGTGTCGGTCATAAAGATCAGGGCATTGGCTTCTTCCACGGCAATGAGCACCTGTTTTTTGATCTCCCTTTCAAAAACATCCTCGCTCTCGGGAACAAAGCCTCCTGTATCAATCACATTAAAGGTCTTTCCGTTCCATTCCGTAATACCGTATTGCCTGTCGCGCGTAACTCCGCTCACATCATCCACGATGGCCTTGCGCTGCTCCAGCAAACGGTTGAAGAATGTGCTTTTGCCTACATTGGGCCTGCCCACTATGGCTATGGTAAATCCTGACATATTAATAAGGTTGAGGGTGGAAGGCTAAAGGCATAGGGTATGACGCCTGCCTTTTACCCTATGCCTTTAGCCTTCCACCTCTAATTATAACCGTATTCTTTTAAATACAAATCATTATCCCTCCATTTGGGCCTGACTTTTACAAAGAGCTCGAGAAAAACCTTGCGGCCGATAAAAGCCTCTATCTCCTTGCGCGATTCAGTGCCCAGCTTCTTGATCATCCTGCCGCCTTCGCCCAGGATAATGCCCTTCTGGCTTTCGCGCTGTACGATGATATCGGCGCTGATCCGCGTCAACGTTGCCTTTTCCTTGAATTCCTGCACCAGCACCGTGG
>CAYYZJ010000335.1:0-9645 GCA_964475615.1 uncultured Flavitalea sp.
TGCCTCGACCTTCCAGTTTAGAGATGTACTGTCGGCCTGCTCCTGTGGCTTGCTTTTGGAAGGCCTGGTCTTCCCCATCCTGAAACGGGCAACCGTATTCTTCAACCCGATCTCTTTTACCTTGAAATGATTTTGCTTCAGGTCGATGGCATCGATATCCGCATTGAAAGAACCCAGGCGGAGGCTGGCATCCTGGGCAGTGATATCATTGCGGTAATCGGCATCAATATGATCAAAAGCTATATTTCCCAATTGCAGGATTACCGGTTGTCCCTGCTCGTTATGAACCTGTACGGTGTCTGCAATCTGTTTCAACAAAAGCAGGGGATGGTATTGCCGGATATGCGAGCTGAGGCCCGAAAGTTTAATCGTTGGAATGGAAAACCGCATCTGCTGCAGGTCGAATGTAGTAATGCGGGTTTCAAAATCGCCGAGGTAAGCATAAGCGTCATTGCCGGTGGCATCATCCCGGTAGGTTGCCGATATATGCTGCAGGTGTATTCTCCCTAACACAAATCCGAAATGGCTGCTGGTATCGGCAGGTTTGGTTTCTTTTTCTCCGCCGCCGGCAAAAGCATCTACGATATACTGGAAATTGAACACCGAATCGGGCAAAACGCGCTTAACTTTTACCGTTATATGGTCGAGATTGACCTCGTTCACCCTAAGCTCGCTGCGCAAAAGGCGGAGCATGCTGATATCGGCTTCGATCAGTCCGCCTGATAAAAGAGTATCCTTGCTTTGGTCTTCCAGATATATATTCTTCAGCACTATTTTTTTAGGGAGATCGATGTAGAGGCTCCCGATCTCGACGCGGGTATGGAGCTTTGCCTGCAGGTAGTTCTGGATCTTTTTGCACGCAAAATTCTGGACAAACGAGGTCTGGATCAGGAATATAAGGAGAATGACCAGTAAAATAATGATGAAAAAAGTCCTGATGACGATACGGAGGATGCGTCCCAGGATCTTTTTCATTTTATGAGAGAGGATGGCCATATTTAATATTGGTTATACAAGCAAAGAACAGACCTTTACCCGCTGATTTCCCGTGCCTGATTTGGGGAAATTTATCCACGCAAAAATCGGGCATATTTATTTCCTTCCTCTTCCGGTCTTTCTGGCCTGGCATGA
The DNA here is from genome assembly GCA_964475615.1 of uncultured Flavitalea sp. Taxonomy (GTDB): domain Bacteria; phylum Bacteroidota; class Bacteroidia; order Chitinophagales; family Chitinophagaceae; genus Puia. The sequence goes on from CAYYZJ010000335.1 coordinate 1,132, forward strand.
AATTTAATGATACTTTACCGAGAATCATTTCCCATCATTCAAAAATAATGAGTATGACCGATTCACAATATGCCGAATGTGCGGAAGCCTGTATGGATTGCGCCATTGCCTGTAACCGCTGTGCCATTGCCTGTTTGCAGGAAACAGACGTTGGCCATTTGGTTCAATGCATCCGCCTCGACCTGGAATGCATGACCATCTGCCGCGCGGCAGCCGATATGCTGACCATGAACAGCTCACAGGCCATTGAAATCTGCCGGTTATGTGTAAACGCTTGCAATGCCTGCGCCGATGAATGCGATAAGCATGCTGCCAAGGGAATGGAACATTGCCGCGTCTGCGCAGCCGCCTGCAGGGAATGTGCAAAAGCCTGTTCGTGGATGCTTTCGGGGAAAGTGACCGTTGCAGAAGATATCATGTCCGACTAATCGTAACCTTGCCGGGGGTGTAAATCCCGGCAGGGTTTTTCAAACACCGGCAGGAGTTACAAATAAAACAACCCGCTTGACAAACAACCCTAAAAAATCAACCGCATCCTTCTCCCATACAATCAGGAAATACTGGAAAATGCTTGGGCCCGGCCTCATCACCGGGGCCAGCGATGACGATCCTTCCGGCATTGCCACCTATTCGCAGGCAGGCGCCGGTTTTGGACTGAGCACCCTGTGGATGGCGCTCATCGCCCTTCCGCTTGCCGCTTCTGTTCAGGAAATGTGCGCCAGGATCGGCGCAGTGACTTCGCACGGACTTACCGGGATCTTAAAACGGCATTATCATAAAAGCATACTCTACCTCATGATGCTGTTCAGCTTTCCTGCCATTGTATTGAATATAGGAGCGGATATAGAAGGCATGGGCGCCGTGGCGCATCTGCTGGCGCCGGGCATTCCCGTCTTTGTTTTTGAGCTGGTATTCACCGCGCTCATCCTGGTTATTATCGTCCGTTATCCATACCAAAAAATTTCCTCCATCCTGAAATGGCTCTGCCTGGTGTTGCTGCTTTATCTGGTCATTCCTTTTTTAGTTAAGGTAGACTGGAAAGCAGTTGCCAGGAACAGTTTTATTCCGCATATCCGGATGACGGAGGAATACATGCAGATCATCGTTGCGCTTTTGGGAACCACCATTTCGCCCTATCTTTTTTTCTGGCAAACCACCATGCAGGCCGAAGATATCGCCAACTCGAAGAAAAGAGTAGTGGTGGACAAAAATTTCATGAACAAAATGCAGGTGGATGTATACAGCGGAATGTTCTTTTCAAACCTGGTGATGTTCTTCATTATTCTCACTACAGGCGTGGTATTGTATAATGCTGGTGTCAGAAAAATAGATACTGTGCAGCAGGCGGCACAGGCACTGGAGCCGCTGGCGGGCAAAACCACCTATGCTCTTTTTGCTGCAGGCATTATCGGCACAGGATTCCTGGCCATTCCGGTGCTGGCCGGTTCGCTTTCCTATATCGTTTCAGAAACCTTTGACTGGAAGCAGGGGCTGCAAAAAAGATTCAGCCAGGCGCCGGGTTTTTATTTATGCATTGCTGTTTCCCTGGCAGCCGGATTATCGCTCGATTTTTTAAACATCAATCCCATCCAGGCCCTGATCTATACTGCCATACTCTATGGATTAACGGCGCCGGTAATAATCGCCATCATCCTGCATATCTGCAATAATCCAAAAGTGATGCAGCAATCCGTCAACGGAAACTGGTCGAACATACTGGGAACACTGACATTGATTGTGATGACTGCAGCGGCGGGGGCGCTGATCTATTTTAATGTGAGAATGTGAAAATGTGGAAATGTGAAAAATGTGATGGCCTTCATTTCCACATTTCCACATTCTCACATTTCCACATTACCTCCTGTCTTCCCCTAATATTATCGCCCATGGCTTCAGTTCATCCACTTCTTCACTCACGATCCTGATGATGGCGGTAAGGGGAATAAAAAGGAACATGCCGGGTATTCCCCAAACCAGATTGCCGGTCAGTACGGCAATGATGGTTATAAAAGGATTCATATTTACTCTTCCGCCCACGATGCGCGGCAAAATAACATTGGCATCGATGAAATGCGCAATGAGGAATACGATGCCTACACCCAGCGCCTGCGCGCCCGTGCCATAGGTAATGGTGATGAACATGCCGATGGCCATTGCAGTATAAACGCCCAGATAAGGGATGATGTTCAGCACGCCGGCCAGCACGCTGAGCAGCAAAGCATATTTGATGCCCATGATCTTGAGCGTGGTAAAAATGAGCACGATGAGCACGGCCATTTCGGTGAGCAGCCCGAGCACGTAACTGTTGATGACGCTGCGCACTTTCAGCACTACCGTATACACCCTGTCGCCCTGTATTCTGCTAAACAGGGCAAGCAGGAATTTCATCAGCAATCGCCGATGATATAAAATGAAAAAAGTAAAAATGAAGAAAAAGATGATCAGGATGATGCTCTCGGCAATCCCTACAAATGTAGTGGCCAGGGAATTGACGGCAGTGTTGACCATGCTGTTCGCCGATTTATTGATGTAGTTGATCTGCGCTTCATCGTCCACATGGTATTTTCTGGAAATCCAGGCCTGGATGTCCTGCAGCTTGTTGGAGAATTTTTGCTGAAGATTGGGAATGTCCTTGGAGAACCTGACCACCTGGCTGCTGAAAAAATAGATCAATCCGCCAATGACCACGATGAACAGCATCAGGGAAAGAAAGGAGGCAAGTCCGCGCGGGAAATGTTTTTTTTCGAGCCAGCTCACTAATGGCCTGAGCAAAATAGCGACAAGAAATGCAAAGAACAGGGGAATCAGTATCGTTCGCCCCAGGTACATGAACAATAATGAAAGGGCCAGTCCATGAAGGATCAATGCTACCCGGGCATAAAAGGCAAGTTTTACGGAATTCATGCTGGTTTATAATTTACAGTTTATGGTTTACAGTTTTCTCAGTATGAAATTCGTTACAAATCCCGAATATATGAACTGTGAACTGTACACGGTAAACAGTAAACTACAAATTACAAACCACAAACTTTTTTCGCAGCTTCCACCACATGCTCTACCGTAAATCCAAATTCCTTCATCACGGCATCGCCGGGAGCCGATTCGCCGAAGCGGGTTATGCCCAGCACGGCGCCTTCATCCGTTACATATTTATGCCATCCCAGCGGAGAGCCCGCTTCTACCGCCAGGCGCTTGCGTATGTTTTTGGGGAATATTTTCTCTTTATACTCTTCAGGCTGCTTTTCAAATAATTCCCAGGAAGGCATGCTCACTATCCTTGCGGCAATGGATTGTTCTCTGAGCTTTTGTTGGGCTTTCAATACAAGCTGCACTTCAGAGCCTGTTCCGATCAAAATGAGCTGCGGATGATCGGCATCGGATAAAATATAAGCGCCTTTTTCAAGTCCCTCCGCCTTGCTGTATTTTTCCTGGTCGATCACCGGCAATCCCTGCCGGGTAAGGACTAATGCAACCGGGCCGCCCTGATGTTCCAGCGCCACGCGCCAGGCCTGTACGGTTTCATTGGCATCGGCAGGACGGATGACCGTCATATTCGGAATAGACCTTAAAGAGATCAACTGTTCAACAGGCTGATGCGTGGTGCCGTCTTCACCGAGGCCAATGCTGTCGTGCGTATATAAGATGATCGGCCTGATCTTCATGATGGCTGCCAGCCTCAGCGGCGGACGCATGTATTCGGAAAAGATGAGGAAAGTAGCCCCATAAGGAATAATGCCGGGCGTAAGCGCCATGCCGTTGAGGATAGCGCCCATGGAATGTTCGCGGATACCGAAATGAAAATTGCGGCCTGTTCGGTTTTCAGCAGAGAATGATCCCGATTGGTTGAGCAGCGTATCCGTCGATGGCGCCAGGTCCGCCGAGCCCCCAATGAGTGTAGGTAAGGATTCCGCTATTGCATTCAACACCTTTCCCGAAGCCTTGCGCGTGGCTATTTTTTCTTCGCCCTTGAATACCGGCAGCTTTGCCGCCCAGCCTTCAGGGAGCTTGCCGCTACTGAATAATTCATATTCGCGGGCCAGTTCGGGATATTGTTCACGGTATCGTTTATAGAGCTCATTCCATTGCTGCCGTCTGGAAACATTTCTTTTTCCTTTCTCCCTATAATAATGCAACACTTCATCGGGAATAACGAAATATTGGTCAGGATCGAATCCAAAATGCTGTTTTACCAGCTTCACTTCGCCTTCTCCCAATGGAGCGCCGTGCGCTTCGGCAGTATCGACCTTGTTGGGGCTTCCGTATGCAATATGCGTGCGTATCTTGATCAATGAGGGACGGCTGGTTTCTTCCTTTGCTTTTTTGATGGCTTCCGAAATGGCTTTAATATCGTTGCCGTCGCTCAGCACCTGAACATGCCAGTGATAGGCTTCAAATCTTTTGGTAAGGTCTTCATCGAAAGCCAGCGCCGTATCGCCTTCAATGGAGATATGGTTATCGTCGTAGATATAGATCATATTGCCCAGCCTGAGATGGCCTGCAACGGAAGCGGCTTCCGAGCTGATGCCTTCCATCATATCGCCATCGCTGCAAATACAGAATATTTTATAATCAAAAAGATCGAAGCCCGGTTTATTGTAGCGGGCGGCAAGGAACTGCTGGGCAATGGCCATCCCCACTCCATTGGCAAATCCCTGACCCAATGGGCCGGTGGTGACCTCTATGCCGCCGAGCAATCCATATTCAGGATGACCTGCTGTTTTACTGTGCAGTTGCCTGAAATTTTTAATATCGTCGAGCGTGATATCATTATATCCTGTTAAATAGAGATAGCTGTATTGCAGCATGCAGGCATGACCGGCAGAAAGGGTAAAGCGGTCGCGATTGGGCCATTGCGGATGGCCGGGATCATAATTCATCGCTTCCGTCCACAGCACATGACCAACAGGAGCCAGGCCCATGGGTGTGCCCGGATGACCGGAATTGGCTTTCTGCACAGCATCTGCAGCCAGTACGCGAACCGTATTGATGCCTAGCTGCTCGATACTGCCGACAGCAGGTTCTTTTGTTTCAATCATAACAGTATTGTTTCTTGTTTTGGAAATTCATAAACTATTCCAGCGAATATTAGATAACTATATCCGCAGCCTGATTGTTCAATGAACGGTTCCACTATTTTCCGGAGGAAATTTTTCCCCACTCAATGGATTTTATGCGGAGGCATTATTATTGCAAACTTTTTTTGATAAGGTCAGTTAAACACATTTTTATGGATAATGCCGACAATAAAAACCTGAGCTTTGGACAGCGCAACTGGCTTTTACTCTGCATACTCGTGGCCATCCTTAGCCCGATTATTGTTCATTTTATACAGACCGGCGCCCGCAAAGAAGTGCACAGGCAAGCTGTTGAAAGACGATATTCAGATACTTCTTCCAAAGTGGCCAGTCCGCCTGCAACGGATACCGGCAAGAAACCGCAGGGCAGTCCGCCTGATTCACTGAAACATTAAAATCCCTATCTTTAACTGTACGGATGACAATCATAAAGCAACTAGAACAGACTGGTGAACTTTACCAAAAGATGCTTGACGAGGTTCAGGATTATGTTATCATCCTGATAAACAAGGAAGGCATCATTCAAAACTGGAACAGGGGCGCCGAAAAAATAAAAGGATATGCTGCCGAAGAGGTTATCGGAAAAAATTTCAGCATATTTTATCCGCCGGAAGACCGGGCAAACGGTCTTCCTAAAAAACTGCTTACAGAAGCAACAGAACATGGCCGCACCATTTATGAAGGCTGGCGTGTTCGCAAAAATGGAAGCAGATTCTGGGGCAGCACTGTTATTACTGCTGTGCACAACGAGGAAGGAGATACCATAGGCTTTGTAAAAGTGACCCGCGATCTTACCGAAAAAAAGCTCGCTGAAGATGAATTAAAGGAATGGGCAAGAAAGCTGGCTGAAAAAAACGAGGAGCTTGCCAAAAGCAACCAGGAGCTGGAACAGTTTGCCTATATTGCCAGCCATGATCTGCAGGAGCCGCTGCGCAAGATCCGCACTTATGCCGGCATGCTGGAAGAAAGCCTGGATAATAAGCTGGATCCCGCGTCGAAGAATATTCTGGATAAGGTGATCACATCTGCCAAACGCATGTCGAGCCTGATCCAGGCCCTGCTGAACTATTCGCGGATCAATGAATCGGAAAGCGAATTTGTTCCCATCGATCTCAATAAGGTTGTTCAGAATGCCATCAACGACTGTGAGCTCATCATCGGTCAAACCGGAGCCGTTATTCAAAGCGGCACGCTGCCTGTTATCCAGGCCCTGCCTTTGCAGATGAACCAGTTGTTCTATAACCTGCTCAACAATTCCCTGAAATTCTCGAGGAAGAATGAAGTGCCCGTGATCAATATCACCTGCAGGCAGCTCAGCCGCGAAGAAACGGCAGCCCGTAAAAATCTGTCGCCCGGAAGCAGGTATTACCAGATCAGCATCCACGATAACGGCATCGGCTTCGACCAGCAATATGCCGAACATATTTTTGAAGCATTCAAGCGCCTGCAAAGCAAATCGGCCTATCCGGGATCAGGGATAGGACTGGCGCTTTGCCGCAAGATCGTGCTCAACCATCATGGCGACATCTATGCCGAAAGCATAGAACAAAAAGGTTCGGTGTTTCATGTGGTGTTGCCGGCGATGCAGCCGGAAGGCTAGTGGCAAGCGGAGTGTTTCAGAAATTCCCATCAGCCACTCCTCACTTGCCACTCGCCGCCAATTCCCTAAATTAGCATCGTGAAATCTCGCCTCATCCCTATATTACTGAAATCACTGAAAATAACCGGCATTGTTATAGGCAGCCTGCTGCTGCTGCTTTTCCTGGCCCCCTATCTGTTCCCGGATACCGTATCGAAACAGATCAGGCAATGGGCCAACAGCAGCATCAGGGGAGAGCTGAATTTTTCGAAAGCCAGGCTCTCTTTCTTCAATCATTTTCCTTCCCTCACGCTTACCCTGCACGATTTCACGCTCAAAGGCTCCGCTCCATACCAGGCAGATACGCTGGTGGCTGCTGAAAAACTGGGACTGGGCATCAACCTCAAATCGCTGATCTTCGACAAGGAAGTAAGGGTGAACAAGATCTTCCTCACCAATTCGCGGCTGAATATCCAGATCGATGAAAAAGGCGAGGCCAACTATAATGTATATGTTCCGGAAAGCAAACGGAAAACCGCACCTGCCGACAGCTCCGGCGCATCCATGAAGATCGAAAAGATCGTCATCAACAACAGCCATCTCATCTATAATGACCGCTCCATTCCCATGTCCATCGACGCGAAGGGACTTTATTATACCGGCAGCGGCGATCTCAGCAAAGCGATATTCGACCTGCAATCGCATATCCAGACCGATTCGCTCAATTTCAATTTCAACAATGAATATTATCTCCAGCACAAACGGATCGACGCCAGCCTCGTTACCAAGATCAATACCAATTCCCTGGCTTTTTTATTCGAGAAGAATGAGATCATCATTAACCGCCTCCCGCTCCAGTGCACGGGCAAGCTCGATTTTCTGGAGAACGGCTACGACATGGATTTCAGCTTCAATTCCCTTCAATCCGATTTTCATGATCTCATCACCGCATTGCCTCCCGAATACCTGGGCTGGCTGCAGAAAACACAGGTAAAGGGAGTGGTAGATCTGCACAGCACGCTGAAAGGCCGGTATATTGCTTCTGCTAACAAGATGCCTGAATTTACGTTCGATATGAAAGTGAGGAACGGCTATGTGGCTTATGATAAAGCTCCTTTTCCTGCCAGCAACCTGCTGATCAACTGCAATATCAAATTGCCTTCGCTGAATGCCGACAGCCTGCGCGTGAATATGGATTCTTTATTTTTTACGGTAGATAAGGATTATTTCCAGGCGAGCTTTCAATCGGCGGGACTGGCTCAACCTTATATCAGGGCCAAAGCAGATGCGCAGATGGATCTCGATAAACTGAACCGCGCGCTGGGGATCGGCTTGTTTAATATGAAAGGAAAATTCAGCCTGCAGTTGAATGCCGATGGAAAATATGCCAAAGGCCTTGACCCGAAAAGCCTGAGAAAAAAAGATACTGTAATACTAAGCATTCCCAAATTCAATATAGAAGCCAAACTGCAGGACGGCTATTTCAAATACGCTTCCCTGCCCGAAGCGCTGAACCATATTCATCTGATCATGCACGCTTCCTGTCCGGATGGCGATTACCGGAAAGCGGCTTTTGTGATCGATACCATCAATGCCGTTGCATTGAATAATTTCATCAAAGGTGCTGCACGCATCAACAGTGTGAAGGATCTTCCGCTGGAAGCCAGTCTGCAGGCCGACCTCAATCTTGCCGATATTAAAAAAGTATATCCGCTCGACAGCATGGACTTGGGCGGCATATTGAAGCTGGCGCTCAATACCAAAGGCAAATATGCTCCTGAAAAAAAATTATTCCCGCGCACTACTGCCGATATCCGGTTGCAGAACGGTTCGCTTCGCACCAAATATTATCCTCATCCC
>CAYYZJ010000336.1:0-5084 GCA_964475615.1 uncultured Flavitalea sp.
TTATTTCCATCCTCTTATGTTGCTTTAGTATTTATTATTATATATACCTTGACACATAACAAAGAAATGACCTCAGCTACTGCATTTGCATTTATTGGAACTTTAATAGCACAAATTGAATATTCGAAGTTTAATAAGTACAATAAATCTAAGTTGATAATTAGTGAACCTCAAGTTTGAAATATTTATACTTTTAAACGGTTTTTTGTATTTGAAATGTTCGAATCATGATAATTGGTAAATCAATTAAAATTCTAATGGTTATTAGTTCTTTAACACGAGGGGGTAGTGAACGAAGAATGCTTGAATTAATTAAAGGGTTAAAGAAATCTGAAAATAATATAGACATATGTCTTGTATCGTTATTTGATATTGTGGAATACACGTATGTGTATGATCTTCCAGTTAAATTTTTAGTCCTTGATAAAAGACGAAATAAATATTTCAAACTAGTTTTAAAACTCAGAGAAATTATCAAGTCATATAATCCTGACATAATTCATACGTGGGATTTTTCTTCAAGTATGTATATTACTTTGGCTAATATTTTTATAAAGAAAAATATAATAAATGGTTTTATTGCTAGCGCAGGTACGAATTTAAATTTTTTTGATAGAGGATATTTATATGTAAAATTACTTTCTCCATTTTGTAATATTATTGTATCAAATTCTAAAGCTGGATTAAAAGCTTATAATATTTCTACAAGAAAGGGCCGTTGTATTTATAACGGAGTTGATTTTTCAAGATTTCAAAAGCTACTTCCTCCTAAGGATGTTGAATTTCTTTTGTTTGGAGAACCCAAGGGTGAAAAATTTATTTCAGTGATGGTAGCTGCATTCGAAGAGCGGAAAGACTATAAAACAATGTTAGAGGCTGCTATAAAACTCTCCATTGCTAATCCAAATGCAATTTTCTTTTTTGTTGGTTCAGGTACAAATTTTAGTATTATTAGGAAAGCAACTCCTAATGAGTTAATTGATAGGCAAATATTTTTTTTAGGAAGAAGGAATGACGTTGAATCCATTTTACAAATATGTGACGTAGGTCTCTTAATAAGTAATGATGCCGTTCATGGTGAGGGGATATCTAATTCAATAATCGAGTATATGGCATCAGGGATGCCTGTTATTGCGACTAAAGGTGGAGGTACTGCTGAGATTGTATTAAATGGAATTACAGGATTTTTAATTGATCCTAAAGATGCTAATCAAATAGTTGAGACTATACAATTATTGATGAATGATTCTAATCTGAGAAAAATAATGGGTACCAATGGAATTAAATTTGTTCATAGTCAATTTGATTTGGTGACAAAAACAAAGGAGTATCTTGAACTTTATAAAGAACTTCTAAAATACTAAATTAATATTAAGGCTTCTAGTTTGTTACTAAAGTTATTTCTTTTGACAAGATATGTTTAAATCATTTAAAGCGGATTTATTTAGATACTCTAGTTCAAGCAGTTTTTGGGCATTTTTAAAGACGTGGTTTAGTGAACCGAGTTTTAGGTATGTTTTCTATTTTCGATTGGTAAGCTATTATGGTAAAGGTTCAATACGTGGATTATTTTTTAGATATCTGCTAAGAAGATGCAGTTTTAAATTTGGAATTCAGATTCCTGTAGGTACTACTATTGGTAAAGGCTTTTATATTGGTCATTTTGGAAACATAATCATTAATAAAAATACTGTGATTGGGAGTAATATAAATATCGCTAATGGTGTTACAATTGGTCAGGCTAATAGGGGTAAGTTAGAAGGAACTCCAGTAATAGGTAGCTCAGTTTGGATTGGAGCCAATGCTGTTATTGTTGGAAAAATAAAAATTGGAGATGACGTATTAATTGCACCCGGTGCTTATGTAAATTTTGATGTGCCAGATCATAGTATCGTAATAGGAAATCCAGGCGAAATTCATTTTAATAATTGTGCTACTGAGGGCTATATAAATAAAAAAATTTAATATTAATCTACTATTTAAATTTATTCAGAATTCTATTTAAAGTGATGAAAGTGTTAATAATCATTGATTCACTTGCTAAAGGCGGGAAAGAGCGGAGAATGCTAGAGCTGATTAAAGAGCTCAAAGCAGACAGCCGGTTATTTGAAATTTTATTAGTTTCCCTAACCGATGTTGTGGAGTATGATTACGTATATAATCTTCCGGTACATTTAACAATTATTAAACGAAAATTTAAAAAAGATCCATCCGTAATTTTCAGGCTAAGGAAAATCATCAGGGACTTTAATCCTGCCGTCATACATTCCTGGGGTACGATGTCAAGCGTCTACATTATGATGGTAAATATGCGCAGGCGGATCCCGTTTATAAATGGTGTCATCGCGGATGCTCATCCACACCTGAATATTACCGACAAGCATTATTTCAGGGTAAAACTGACAACTCCGTTTTCAGATGTTTTTGTTTCTAATTCGCTGGCTGGGATAAAGGCATATGGTACTCCTCGCGCTAAGTCTGTTTGTATTTATAATGGAATTGATTTTGGCAGATTTAGCAACCTTACACCAGCGGGTATTTTGGCACGTGAATTATGGCCTGAAGGCAAAGCCGGCAGGTTTGTTATAACAATGGTGGCCGCTTTTGAAAAAAGGAAGGATTATGCAACGTTAATCCGGGCGGCGACAACCGTCTGTGCAACTGATAGAAAAATTGTTTTTTTATTGATTGGAGATGGTAGCGAACTAGACAGAATTAAAGAGATGACCCCTAGTTCTTTGCTAGGGTCAAATATTATATTCCTTGGGAAGCGGAAAGATGTTGAAGCCTTACTTCAACTCACCGATCTTGGTGTCTTAATTACCAATTCAGATGTTCATGGAGAAGGTATTTCAAATGCAATAATAGAATATATGGCATCGGGAAAACCAGTTATTGCGACTCGTGGAGGCGGCACCAATGAAATTGTGGAGAACGGAACGAACGGGTATCTGATTGAACCTAAGAATCCTACTCTACTGGCACAAAAAATCAGGGAACTGGTAAATAATACAGAACTTTGCGCAAAAATGGGAGAGGCCGGTTACAGGTTAGTGCATGATCGATTTGATATTAAAAAAAATAAAGAGCAATATATCAGTTTATATCGGCGATTGGCAAGAAGTTGATCCCATAAAGATTTGTTGCTAAATCAGACTTTAAGAAAATATGAAAGAAATTTCTTATTCGTAATTCTACGAGTAATGCATAGGAGATTTTACATAAATTTTTTTGTTTCGTTGTAATTTTCAGTGAAAAGATCGTTTTTATAAACTAAATATTCACATAAGGGCTTTCTTGATCCGAATTAATTCCTGATGGCATGATGGTTGCCTAGATTCGGAAAACAATATCAATGAAAGACCTGAAAAAGATTTGGGGAAGTAGAAAAATGTTCACCCTGCTATTAACTATTACAGTTTTTTACAGTTGTCAAAAAGATCAGTCTGCAATTGATGAGTACAGGTACCGCAGACGGATAAGCCTTCGCCAGCAAACAGACTCTACGTCAACAACCCCTGCGGATTCCTCCACTACTGCATTGCCGATAATCAAACTTCAAAAAAGTATTAGTATTTCAACTGATACAGTTACCTTAGATGGGGGATCTTCCACCGGTGCCAGTAGTTACCTTTGGACCCAGGAACTGGGAAGAGTTTCCTCCATTGTATCCGCAAGTTCCCCTAAAACCCTTGTTAAAAACCTGGCTACTGGTGAATACAGGTTTCGGCTAAAGGGAACGAATACGGCCGGTAGTTCATCTGATACTGTGCATATTTCTGTAGTATTGCCAAATTCATCAGGCACAAATTCCGGGAATACTCAAACGCCAAGCACCCCTACTCAACCTGGATATAGCCCCGATTTTCCAAGGCTTGGTGCATATACGATTGGGAATCCAAAGAATTATGGAAGTAGTAGTTTTTTGAATACTGCTTCAAAATATCATTTAGTAATTCTTGGCTATTGGCCTGGATTTACAAATAACGGATATAATCCCGGAACAATAGTGGATTATATCCATTCGCATTCTTCGGTACAAACAAAAGTATTTAATTATTGTGTTTGGGATGCACAAAATTATATACCCGGTAATGGCACTAATTCTGCTTACGTGGGGTATAGCAATACCATAGAAAATAATAAATGGTGGGTTTACTCCTCTGGAACATCTGGCTCACCTCTAAGCACTGTTTGGCCCAACAAAAGTTTGCCTAATGTAACAGAGTTTGCACCAAATGTTAACGGATATAAATGGTCAACTTATCTTGCTCATGCAACGTATGATATGTTTATTAATGGTAATGGTTCAAAATATGGGAATCCAAATACTGTACCGGCAAACTTAGATGGATTTTTTATGGATGATTGGTACTGGCAACCTCGTGTTGTTGGGGATTGGAATAGAGATGGAACAACTGATAATCAATCAACGGCTGCCCCGTGGATACGTCAAGGGCAGGTTGATATGCTAAATCAATTTAAAGCGGATATGCCTTCAGGTTTATTTTTAGCAAATACAGCAGATTGGAAAAATGGTACTAATACTAAAGGTGTTTGCGATCAAGTTCTTGACGGTGGTGTTTTAGAGGGGCAAATAGGATTAAGTTGGTCACCAAGTTCTACCGCAAACATGATGAAAAGTTACAAGTATCAAATGGATATGTATAAAGGAGATAAACTTGGTATTTTTTGCGCACAGGTGTCTGCGGGTAATTACCAGGGGTATCGTTATGCACTTACTTCCTGCCTGATGGGTAATGGCTACCTCTACATTTACAATGGCGATTATAATCAAAACCTGGTATGGATGGATGAATTTAACTTCAATTTAGGCCAGGCGAGACAATCCCCTGTTTATTCTGCAAATTACCAGGGCGCCTACATGCGGGAATTTGATAATGGTATTGTAATCATGAATCCGGATGTAAACGGTACAAAATCTATTACTTTACCAGGCAAATACTACAAATTGAAAGGTAGTCAGTCAAGTTACTTGGTATCGAGCGGTGATTCCAATGGTATAACAACAGTTACACTGCAGGCAAAAGACGGTATTGTGTTAAGTAAACTGCCCACAAATT
>CAYYZJ010000337.1:0-6767 GCA_964475615.1 uncultured Flavitalea sp.
GGCGGCAGGTCTTTGGATTCAGGGAACTTCCAGGGCTCTGCGCCGTTGGCAATGTATCCGTCGCTTAAAAAAATAACCGGCGTCATGTGCTGAATGGCAATGCGGGCGGCTTCATATACGGCATCGAAGCAATCGCTTGGCGTGGATGCAGCGATCACCGGCATGGGGCATTCGCCGTTCCTTCCGTAATAAGCCTGGAGCAGATCGCTTTGTTCTGTTTTCGTAGGCAGTCCGGTAGAAGGGCCGCCCCGCTGAATGTCGCAGATCAGCAAAGGAATTTCAAGCATCACGGCAAGGCCCATGGCTTCTGCCTTCAACGCCATGCCTGGCCCTGATGTAGTAGTAACTCCCAGCGAACCTCCATAACTGGCACCAATAGCTGCAGTAATGCCGGCAATCTCATCCTCGGCCTGGAAAGTGCGTACGCCGAAAGCTTTATGACGGCTCAGCTCATGCAAAATATCCGATGCGGGGGTAATGGGATAAGAACCCAGGAAAAGAGGAAGGCCGCTTTTCTGTGAAGCGGCGATCAGTCCGTAAGCAAGGGCCTGGTTGCCCATGATGGCGCGATAAACGCCGGGCTCCAGCTTGGCTTTTTCTACTTTATAGGTAGTAGTGAAGGTTTCTGTTGTATCTCCATAATTATATCCTGCCTGCAGGGCCTTGATATTGCTTTCAAGTATCTCCGGCTTCTTGCCGAATTTATCTTTGAGGAAAGCAATGGTATTTTCCATATTGCGGTTATACATCCAGTACAGAAAGCCGAGCACGAACATATTCTTGGCCCTGTCTTTCTCCTTGGTGCCCATATTGAAATCCTTGAGCGCCTCGCGCGTCATTTTCGTAACATCGATCTTGATCACTTCATAGCTGCTGAGGCTATTGTCTTCGAGCGGGTTTATGCCGTCGGGATAATTGGCGAGGCGAAGGTTTTTCGTATCGAAGCCTTCTATATTGGCGATGATCTTGCCGCCTTTCTTCAGTGTTTTAAGATTGGTCTTCAGTGCAGCGGCATTCATGGCCACCAGCACATCGCATTCATCGCCCGGGGTAAATATATGATCGCTGGAAAAGCGCAGCTGATAGCCGCTTACGCCGGGCAGCGTGCCTTGCGGAGCGCGTATCTCAGCAGGGAAATCGGGAAAAGTGGCAAGGTCTATTCCCAGTATGGCGGTATTGTTGGTGAACTGGCTGCCGGTTAACTGCATGCCGTCGCCGGAATCGCCGGCGAACTTGATGACTACATCCTGTAGTACCTGCTCTTTTTTGTTCATTCTACAAAATTAGTCATAAGTTCCGGCTTGCAGGCAAGGTTTTGTTAATCCATCGCCTTATAGACCGCTTCCATAATCCTTCCTCTTATGCTCAGATCGCCCAGCCTGTTGCTTCCGCTTGGGTTAACGCGGTTGGAGAGGAAGATGAAAATGAGATTATATTTCGGGTCCACCCATACGCAGGTACCCGTAAAGCCGGTATGGCCGAAGGTTTGGGGCGATGCCGATGCGCAGGGATAAGGCTCCTTGCGGGTGGCATTGTCTTTTTCGGGTTTGTCGAATCCCAGTCCGCGCCGGCTGATATTGCTGTGGTAATCGGTGAAGAAATCGATGGTCTCTTTCTTCAGGAAGCGTTGTCCGTTCATGGTTCCGCCGTTGAGCAGCATCTGCTCCAGCACGGCAAGATCATACGCGTCGCTGAACAATCCGGCGTGACCGGAAACGCCGCCGAACATCGCTGCACCCGGATCATGCACATCTCCCCTGATCAGTTGCCTTCTGAATATCTGTTCCTGTTCGGTAGGAGCAATGCGATCCAGCGGGAAGCGGTCGCGCGGCTTGAATCCGGTGGTGTTCATGCCCAGCGGTTCGTAAAATGTTTCCCTCACATACCGGTCGAGCGTTTTGCCGGTAATGGCTTCCACTACCTTGCCCATGAAAATAAAATCATTGTCGCTGTAAATGTATTTATCCGCAGGGCCTACATCGCTCTGAAGAATGCGTTTATAGATGGTATCTTCCCAGTCCTGGCGCATGTACATATTTTCGGCTACCCGTATACGATAGATGCTGTCGGGCCTGGGTGAATAGAAGCCTGGAAGGGGAATTCCTTCTTTAGTCTTGCCGATCGTTTCCTGGTAAAAAGGGATGAAGGCTTTCAATCCCGCCTGGTGAAGCAGGATATCCCATATCTTCAGTTTTTCCTTATTGGTTCCTCTTACCCAGGTCAGGTAATCGCCCAGCGTTTTCTGGAGGTCGAGCCTGCCTTCATCGTACAGCTTCATTACGGCCATGGTGGTGGCGCAGATCTTGGTCACCGAAGCAAGATCGTAAAGAGTTTCGGTATATACCGGCTCTTTCTTGTCATAACTGAGATGGCCAAACGCTTTTTCATACGCGATCTTCCCGTTCCGGGCAACCAGCACCACGCAGCCCGGCGCGGCCTGCTTCATTACGGCTTCCTTGCATACTGAATCGATGCTCAGCAGCCCGGCGGTTCTGAATCCGAGTTCGGACGGAGGCGAATCGGGCAGCAGCTTGTCGGATATGACAATCCCATCTCCATACTTCAATGATTCGCACACGGTGACGGGCAGCTTGCCTTTTGCCGTAAATTTTCCGTTCAGCCAGTCGGCGGCAACGGCCTGAACGATATCATTATCTTCATAACAGGCCACCAGCGTTTTTGCATCGCAGATATTTTTTATCGCATAAGGGTTACCGAAAGCCAGGGTTATGGTTTTGAATTGTTGCTGCAATTGCTGTATCAGCCAGAAGGAAGCCTTGCTGATGCCGAAATTATTATGGGGAAAGCGGTTATAATTGTGAAGGCCGATCACTACGGCGTCGTAGCGGTCTTTAAGCAGGGCAAGGGCTGCGGCTGCTTTGATGCTATCGAGCGAATAATCGAAATAGTATATATGCGCATTATAATCGCTTCGCATGCGGCGGGTAAATTCATTGTCTCCCGTCAGGCCGAAGCCCACAAAGGCGATCTTTTTTGCAGTGCCTGCATGGAGCGGGCAGATGTCCGCATTTTCATTACGGAGAAGCGTAACCGCATTTTCCGCAATGCGCTTGGTCATGTCTTCCACGTCCTGGTTCAGGTCGGCGGCGAGATGCGTGGTGTCGATATGCTGCGGGTAGTTGAGGCCATATTGATATTTGGCATAAAGCACTTTTTTCACCCTTGCATTCAGGTCTTTCCATTTTAATTTTTTCCTCCTAATGGCTTCATTGATCTTTTGAATGCTGAGCGGAATATCGCCGGGAAGGCAGAGCATATCATTGCCTGCTATCAGCGATTGAACGGAAGCATCGCCGTCGGGAAAATATTTGCTCACGCCTTTCATCTCCAGTGCATCGGTAAAACTGAGACCCTGGTATTTGAGCTGCTTGCGCAGCAGCTTGGTAACTGCTTTACTGGAAAGCGAAGTGGCGGTATTGGGCGTGTTGTCGATATCGGGAATGTATAGGTGCGCGATCATTACGCTGCCCACACCTGCTTTAAACAATTCCTTAAAAGGATAGAGCTCGAGCGTATCCAGTTGCTTTTTGGTTTTATTGATCACGGGCAGATCGAGATGGGAATCGACAGATACATCGCCATGACCGGGGAAATGCTTGGCGCAGGCCATTACGCCGCCATCCTGCAGCCCCCTCATGTATTGCAGTCCGTATCGGGCCACTTTATATTTGTCTTCGCCGAAAGAGCGGTCATTGATCACGGGGTTATCTGGATTGTTATTGATGTCAACCACCGGTGCATAATTCACCTGTATGCCTAAGCGCTTGCATTGCCCGGCAACCAGGCGGCCGTATTCATAAATGAGATCGGGATTCTGAACGGCGCCCAGCATCATCTGCCGCGGTAGTCCCATCACGCTGTCGATCCGCATGCCTACCCCGTTCTCGGCATCGATGGAAATGAGGATCGGAGTTTGGGCGATGCTTTGAAAATAGTTGATATAGCTTGCCTGGGTTATAGGCCCTCCCTGGAAGAGACAGATGCCGCCGATATTGTATTTTCGGATGGCTTCTTCCACCTCCTTATCATAAAAAGTAATTTTTTTGGTTGCCGGATCGATGGACGACAGGCGCACTACCATGAGCTGTGCGAGCTTCTGGTCGTTGGATAATTTTTTAAACACACTGTCCACCCATTTATCGGCGGGACTGGATTTCGAACGTTGTGCAGACAGGCTGAAGGAGATTAGGATGAAAGCGGGGATGAGCAGAATTTTCATTGGTTGATTTGATAGATATGGATTGCAAATTAGGAAGAAATGGATATGAGTAGTAGAAGAATGTTTGTAATTTTATGCCTCCATCAAGCTGTACCGTTCCTGCCGAAGTCTTAATTTCGCCCTAAATAAGGAATACATTGTCCGATATCATTCAATTATTGCCCGACAATATCGCCAATCAGATCGCGGCCGGTGAAGTGATCCAGCGCCCGGCCAGTGCAGTGAAGGAATTGCTCGAGAATGCCGTGGATGCCGGCGCTACCGAAATAAAACTGTTCGTGAATGATGCCGGCAAATCGCTCGTCCAGGTCATCGACAATGGCAGGGGCATGAGCGAAACCGATGCCCGCATGGCCTTTGAGCGGCATGCCACTTCCAAGATAAAAAATATAGAAGACCTTTTCCGCATCCGCACCATGGGCTTCCGGGGCGAGGCGCTGGCTTCCATTGCTGCCGTGTCGCAGGTGGAGCTGAAGACCAGGAGAGCGGAGGATGAAACAGGCACCTGCATAGCAATTGAAAACAGCGTGGTCGTTAAGCAGGAGCCTGTTGCCTATTCTGTGGGAACCAGCATTTCAATGAAGAACCTCTTCTTCAATGTTCCGGCCCGGAGAAATTTTCTCAAGAGCAATGCAGCGGAGATGCGGCATATCGTGGATGAATTCATTCGGGTAGCCCTGGCTTTCCCGGATATTTTCTTTTCGCTTACCGGCAACGGTCAGCAGCTCTTTTATCTTGAAAGAGGAAGCCTCAAGCAGCGCATCGTGCAGGTGTTGGGAGCAGGAAGCCAGTCGAGGCTGGTGTCGGTTCAGGAGAATACTGACTATCTCAATATTTACGGATTTGCCGGCAAGCCGGAGACCGCAAAGAAAACAAGAGGCGATCAGTACTTCTTTGTCAACAACCGCTTTATTCGCAGCGCCTATCTCAACCATGCCGTGATGAGCGCTTACCAGGAGATGATCCCGGCAGACAGTTTCCCGCTTTATGTATTGTTCATCGATCTCGATCCTTCCAAAGTGGATATCAATGTGCATCCCACCAAGCAGGAGATCAAGTTCGAGGATGAGAAGATCGTATATGCTTTTGTTCAGGCGGCAGTGAAGCATGCGCTGGCCCAGTTCAGCATCACTCCTACGCTCGATTTCGATCTCGATCCTTCCATACAGAGGCTGGATGCCGTGAGCAAGCCCGTTACCGAAGAAAAGAAAGCGGAAATAGCCGCTTCTTCATTGTATAAAACCTTCACTCAAAAAAATCAGGCCCATTTTATTGAACCGGATCAGCGGAGCGAATTGAAGAACTGGAGAGAAAGCCGTGAGGAAGGGAATATTCAATATTCAACACCCAACACTCAATTTTCAGGTTTCCCGCTCGCTACTTCCTACTCGCCGCTGGTCATTCCTGAAGATGCAGGGTTAACGCAATTGTTCAATACTTATATCGTTGCTCCTACGAACCGCGGCATTCTTCTCATTCATCAGCAATCGGCGCATGAGCGGGTATTGTATGAACGCTATGCCGCAGTATCGGCCGGCAAATCGATCCCTGTGCAACGGAATTTATTTCCCATCACCCTAACGCTCGCTACTGCTGATGCCATTTTGCTGGAAGACCTGATGAATGACCTGCATGAGCTGGGCTATCTGATAGAACCTTTCGGAAAAGACAGTTTTGTGATCCAGGGTTCGCCTGCCGATATTGCGCCGGGAAATGAAAAGGCCATCATCGAAAACCTGCTCGAGCAGTTCAAGCATTTCAGCAGCGACAAGATTGTTTCCCGGCGCGAAAAGCTCGTTCGGTTGCTTGCCCGGCAGCATGCTGTAAAGCCTGGAGTATCTTTAGGCAATCAGGAAATGTATGTGCTGGTTTCGGAGCTGCTGGACTGTGCACAGTCCAATATCACGCCGAACGGCAATCCTACTTATATTGAGTTCAAAAGGGATTATCTGGAGAAATTATTTGGGAGATGAACTAATATTTTCTGCGAACTCCTTCAATAAACGCCTCAACCCCTTTCCGTATAGCCCCCGGGCTTGCCCGATGATTATTGACCAGCACAGAAAAAATAAGCAGGCGGTTCTTTTGCGTATACAGATAACCGCTGAGGCAGATAACGCCGTTGAGGGAGCCGGTCTTGGCAAAAATATATCCGCTGTCTTGCTTATAATAGCTGCGTAATGTGCCGGTGCCTCCGGTGGGAAGAATTTTTTTCAGCCGCTCGAGGCCGAATTCATTTTTCATGGTATTGAGCAGCCAAACAAAATCCTGCGGCGTAAATAAATTGAAACGGCTGAGCCCGCTTCCGTCGGCCCATTGCGGCCTTTGAGGCAGGCCGCCTAGATCAGTATGCAGTAGGGTATCGATGATTAGCCGGTCATTCATCAATCCAAGCTTTTCATTGCCGGCCATCAGCAAAGTCTGTTCGGCAAAAAAATTATCGCTGCGATGCATCATGGGAATGAACAGTGAATCTACAGGCCGTGAATGGAGGATCCCGGTTTTCATATTGCCTGCAGGAAGACCG
>CAYYZJ010000338.1:0-3923 GCA_964475615.1 uncultured Flavitalea sp.
AAGCCTGCAATAAGGCGCACGAACTGTTAAGCCTGCAGCAAAAACCCGCGCCGAAAGAGCAGGCGCCGGATTATTTTTTTGTGTATGTGGAGTACAACCAGGTGAAAATAATGATCCCCGACATACTGTATATCGAAGGCATGAAGGATTATATCAAAATTTTCCTCAGCTCTTCATCCAAACCGGTGCTTACGAAAATGAGCATGAAAGCCATCGAAGAAAAACTTTTCAGCCATCGTTTCATCCGCATACATAAATCCTATATTGCTGCGGCGAGCAAGATAACCGCCATCAAGCGCGATCTTGTCTGTATCGGCAACGCCATCGAATTGCCGTTGAGTGAGGGATACAAAGCGAACCTGGAAAGAATATTGTGATCAGCTTTCAACTGCTTCAAGCTCCTGCATCAGGGCGGCAATATACCTCGGATCCTGCGTTTTGTAATAGCAGTACCAGTTGTCCAGCACAGTAGGCGTAAATACATCCAGTTTTTTGATCACTTCAAAAGCAAATTCAAGGGGGGCAACGCCAGGAGCGGTAATGAGATTGCCATCGGCAACGGCAGGCCTGTCCCTGAAAAGATATTCCCCTCTGTAAGCCGGATATTTCTTCAACAGATCCAGTGCATTGCCGGTATGCTTGCGGTTATTGAGCAGCCCTTCCTGCGCAAGCGCATCAACAGCGCCGCAGATGGCAGCTACCAGAATATGCTGGTTGAGGAATCCTTTTGTTTTTTCCAGCACCGGTTCATGTCTGGGATCGAGCCAGGTGTCGGCGCCAGGCAGAAGCAATACAGCGCAATCCGATGCATCCACTTCATCAATATCGAGATCGGGAAGGATGGTAATGCCGCCCATCGTAACAACCGGGTCTTTGTTTATCCCAAACGTTTTGACGGTATACCGGTCTGCCTCCGGTTTGAAACCCCTTCCCGAATTCAATTCGGATAAGATATATACGGGTTCCCAATCAGAGAGTGTATCCAACACATACATATATATGGTATTAGCAGCCATATTGTGCTATTGTCGGGTTAATCTGTTTTTATAAGAACATAAAATATGCCAATGATTACCGGAAATGGTTTGTTTATCCATATCCGCTGTTTTTTCTTATCGGCTCATTTTTGCGGACTGTCTACTCAGCTTGCCCGATAGTATAATCCTTATCTGTAATTCTTTTCTGCTCAGGTAGCTTTGATTAAAATTTTTTAATCATGCCTTTCATACCAATCATTTTGATCCGCATACTCTTCATTGCGAGTATGGTGTTCATCATCGGATATGTGTTCGGTGGTTTTTCAAGACATCCGGCGCTGGTTACCATAACCAGGATCGCCGCAATACTGATCGTGGTATTATTTATTTTGTCGAATGTATTGTTCTTCCGTTTCGGAGGCTGGCATCGCGGTTATTATCATGGCAGGAATGAATGCGGTTATTATCAGAAAGATTCAGTCAGAAAAGATTCAGTCAGACAGGTATGGTAGTCCACCGCAAAACAAAAACCCATCCAGCCCAGGCCGGATGGGTTTTCTTTTTCACCAATACCACTTATATGTGCGATTCAATCTTTTTAACAAAATTGGTCTTGGGCTGTGCACCCACCAGTTTATCCACTACCTTACCGCCTTTGATGAAGAGCACGGCAGGTATGGAAGTGATTCCGTAATTGATGGACAATTGCGGGTTATGGTCAACATTGACCTTGCCTACATTGATCTTGCCGCTGTATTCTTTCGACAGCTCTTCAATAACGGGGCCTATTGCACGGCAGGGGCCGCACCATTCTGCCCAAAAATCCACAACAGTTAATTTATCGGAGGAAATTACTTTTTCCTGGAAGTTCGAATCTGTGAATTCTAATGCCATAAAAATGTTTTTTTAAGTTTATGTAAAATTCCAACAATCTGCTGAACTTTTTTGTCGGTTTAATGACAACGACAGGATGCAAAAATACATCCAAAACAAATTAAATGGTGTTTTGACATTAATGGCTTCAGTTACTGACTACCTGTACCTCCAGTTCGGGACTATCCTCAAGAAAGGCAGCCATTTCGTCATTCATTTCAAAGCCGTTCTCCAGGGTATAAAGGCTGATCCGGTAATTGTTCTTTGGTTCCAGTATATTGAATTTCAAGGTTGATCGTCCAGGGTAGCGCCTGATGTTCTTTTCGATGAAATGGACGAGCTTTTCGTTCACGAACCGGGCTTCCACGTCCACAATAAGCTGGCGGGTGAGCTGCTGCTTGATGCTTTCCAGCAGCATCATTTTATCTACCCTGAATTCAAATTCCATTCTGTTGAACCGCGACCTGAAATAGCCGGTCATGAACAGGTTGGTTCCTTTTTCCAGGTAATTGGAGAACCGGGCATAGTCCTCGCTCCACAAAATGAATTCGCTTTTGCCGCTGTAGTCTTCGATGACAAAGGAGCCGAACTGCTTGCCTGTTCTGGTTACGCGGTGCTGGGCGTCTATCACCAGTCCGGCCAGGCGATAAGTTTTATTGGGATTGGCCTGCAGTCCCACCGCTTCCTTGATCTCATTGAAATCGGCCAGCTTGGTAATGCCGTAGTGCTGTATCTCGAAATGAAAATGATCCAGCGGATGGCCGCTCATGAACATGCCGGTGATCTCTTTTTCGTGATCGAGCAGCTCGGTGAGCGTCCATGGTTCACAGTTAGGGATCTTGGGTGTGGCAATATCGGGCATGGTCAGGTTGCCGAACAGGCTGTTGCTGCTTTGGGTGGAATTCATCTGGTACATATTGCCGAATTTCACGATCTTCTCCAATCCGGAAGAAGTATCGCCCGAAGGGATATAGAAATACTGGGCGCGATGCAATGCCGTGAAGCAGTCGAAAGCGCCGGCATAGGCCAGGCTCTCCAAAGTTTTTTTATTGACGGTGCGTTGGTTGATGCGTTTGATGAAATCGAAGATGCTGCTGAACTGCCCTTCGCTTTCTCTTTCGCGGATGATGCTTTCCACAGCAGCTTCGCCAACGCCTTTCAGCCCGTGCAATCCTACCCGTATTTCTCCTTTCTGGTTTACGGCAAATCCTTTTTTGGATTCATTGATATCGGGCCCAAGCACTTTCAATCCCATTCGCTTGCATTCTTCCATGAAGAAAGTGGTCTTTTCGATGCTGCCTGCATGGTTGAGCACGGCAGCCATGTATTCGGAAGGATAGTGTGCCTTGAGAAAAGCCGTTTGATAAGCCACATAAGCATAGCAGGTGGAATGCGATTTGTTGAACTCATACTGTGCGAACGCTTCCCAGTCGCTCCATATTTTTTCCAGCTTATCTGCGGGAAATCCTTTTTGCGTGGCTCCGCTGATGAACTGGTTCTTCATTTTATCGAGAATGGATTTCTGTTTTTTACCCATGGCCTTGCGCAGCACGTCGGCATCGCCCTTGCTGAAGCCGGCCAGCTTTTGCGCAAGCAGCATTACCTGCTCCTGGTATACGGTGATGCCGTAAGTGTCTTTCAGGTATTCTTCCATTTCAGGAAGATCGTAGGTGATGGGCTCGCGGCCATGCTTGCGGTCAATGAAATTGGGAATATAGGCCATGGGGCCCGGACGGTAGAGGGCATTCATGGCCGTGAGGTCGTCGAACTTATCGGGCTTGAGATCGCGCAGGTATTTTTGCATGCCCGGACTTTCAAACTGGAACGTGCCGATGGTTTCCCCGCGCTGGTAGAGCTCGAATGTTTTTTTATCATCGAGCGGAATGGCATCGATATCGATATCCACGCCATGATTTTCCCTGATGAGCTCGAGCGCTGTTTTGAGGATGTTCAGCGTTCTCAATCCGAGAAAGTCCATCTTCAGCACACCGGCTTCTTCGATGATGCTTCCTTCGATCTGGGTTACCAGCAGGTCGGAATCCTTGGCCGTGCAGACCGGGATGATGTTATAAA
>CAYYZJ010000339.1:0-2070 GCA_964475615.1 uncultured Flavitalea sp.
CAGCTTGTGCTTGACGATCTTTTTTCCATCCGTCATCACTTTTACGATGGCGATTTCTACGATCCGGTCTGTTCCCAGGTTAATGCCTGTTGCTTCCAGGTCAATAACGGCTAAAGGTCTTACAAGTTCCAGCATTGAATATATGGGTTAAATGAAGCCGAGTGGTAAGTTATACAATTTCTTTTGCAAATGTAAGCATATCTATTCCATCGTAATTTCCTGAACTCATGAGCAGCAGGTTGGTATTTTCATACGACTGCTGCCGGAGCCAGCCCAGCAGTTCGGATTGTTCATTTATAATGATCAGTCCGGGCTTACCGAATCCTTCATACACTTTTTCTCTGGGCAGTGCGGGCAGGCGTTTCAGTTCCAGCGCATGGGGAGAATAAAAGACCAGGGCCTCATCCGCCAAGTCCATGCTTCCTTTATATTCATTCATGAAAGCTGTATTCAGACTGCTGTAGGTATGCAGCTCGAGCACGGCAATGAGCCTGCGGCCGGGGAACTGCTGCTTTACGGCGCTGATAGTGGCTCTTACCTTGGATGGAGCATGGGCAAAATCGCGATATACATTGGTCTTGTCATTGGCCGCCAGCAATTCCAGTCGCCTGGAGGCGCCGGTGAATCCGGAAATGGCCTGCATGAATGTGCCGATATCTATTCCCAGCTCTTTCAATGTCAGCCAGGCTGCATGCAGGTTAAGCAGGTTATGGTCGCCAAAGACGGACAGCGTGGCTTGCTGTCCTTCAAGCATAATATTCGTTTTGCCCTGCACGATGCCGTGCTCAGGAATGCCATATCCTTTTTTCCTGATACCGGCAGGATGCTCTTCGACCAGCTTTTTCAGCACCGGATCCGTTTCATTGTAGATAAGCAGACCGCCAGGTTCTATTTTATCGATAAAAATGCGGAATTGATCGAGGTAGAGATCGAAGCTGGGAAAAACATTGATATGATCCCAGGCAATGCCGGTGATGATGGCGATATGGGGAAAAAGAAAATGGAATTTCGGCCGCTTGTCGATCACGCTTGCCGGATATTCATCGCCTTCGCAAACGATGATGGGCGCATCGCTGATGTTCACCGACTGCGGAAAGCCTTCCAGCTTTGCCCCCACCATATAGTCGAAGGCTTTTCCGGCCTGCTTCAGCACATGCATGATCATGGATGTGGTGGTGGTTTTGCCGTGACTACCGCCCACCACTATGCGCAGTTTATCCCGGCTTTCGCGGAATATGTATTCGGGAAAAGAATAGATCGTCAGCCCCAGCTCCCTGGCTTTCAGCAGCTCGGGGTTATCGGGCCTGGCGTGCATGCCCAGGATAACGGCATCGGGCCTTTCAAGGAGCTTTTCGGGGAACCATCCTGTGGCTGCGGGCAATATCCCCTCCTGTTCAAGGTTAGACCTGGCGGGCTCGAATATCTCATCGTCGCTGCCGGTAACCCGGTATCCTTTTCTTTTCAATGCAATCGCCAATTGGTGCATCACGCTGCCGCCGATAGCTATAAAATGTACGAACACCTGTTTAATTTACGGCTAAAATATCCCAGCGGGGATTACCGGCAAAAAAAATCTCGGTTATCCGAAAAGGGGCTTGCATTTGTGGTTTTTTTGTCTTTTCTTTGTACTATTCCTTCCTATCCTTTCGAAATTTTCCGGTATTTTCTATCCTGTACCTCTGAATCTCCTGGTGATCGTTCCTGTATACCAGGCAATTTTTTTTAATTTTAAATACCCAGAAAATGAGAAAGACAATTTTAATCTTGGCCTTAGTAACTACCCTTGCCGCTATCATGACATCCTGCTCCACGTACAGAGGTACCGCCAGAAACGGTGGTTGCAAATCCACACAGGGCTTTATCGGTTATGGCAGCCGCTAATCATTGAACTAATGCAATAGACCAATATTTAAAAGGTTACTTCAACAGTAACCTTTTTTATTTCCCGGGAATTAAAATATTTTTATTTACTCCTATTTTTCAGGAGGAGGAATGGAGGGCCTTTTTTCCAATTGGTAACCGATTTGATAAAACCGGGGCCCAATGAGCAGTTGCCCAGCAAAATATCTA
>CAYYZJ010000340.1:0-2184 GCA_964475615.1 uncultured Flavitalea sp.
TACGATGAACGCATCGGCCTTCATTCTGATTCCCTTGATCTGATCTTCTATGGTTCCCTTAGCAGTCAATAATATGATGGGAATATGCGAAGTGCGGATATCCTGTTTCAGGATCTCGGTAATATGCAGCCCGTCCTCACCGGGCAGAATGATATCTGAAATTACGAGATCGGGAACAATATCATAAGCCAGCGAAATCCCGGCGCCTGCATTGTCCGCTTCATGCAGTTCATAGCGCGCGCCCAATCGCCTTTTCAAAAATGACCGGAGGCCGCTATCGTCTTCAATGATCAGGATGGAATTTTCATTGGGCGGAGCAATGACCGTTTCATCAGGAGAGGGATCGCTTTCAATATCGGTGGTGTATATTTTTATATCCTCGTATGAAGATGCTATCGGCGCCTGTTCGGTGACCATTTCGCTGGCATCGAGATGGGATTTGCCGGTGGGCAGGCTGATCGTAAATACCGTGCCCTTCCATTTTTCACTCCTGATGCCGATATGCCCGCGGTGCAGGCCGATGAGCTCTTTGGAAAGCGAAAGCCCGAGACCGGTTCCCCTGAATGTTGTTTTATTACCCTGATAAAACAATTCAAAAGCATGATCCATTTCTTCCTTCGTCATGCCTACTCCCGAATCTTCTACCCTGATAGTGGCCATGCATTCTGCAGCATCTTCGCCGATGCAAACATTGATGGTGCCATGCTCGCCGGTGAACTTAAATGCATTCGACAGCAGGTTGAACAAAACCTTGTCGAGCATATTCACATCGAACCAAACCTTCAGGTCGCGCGCCTTATTCACAATATTGAAGGAAATGGATTTTTTATGTGCCAGCTCCCTGAACGAATCGGCTATTTCGGTTACGAACTCGCCGATATTGTTTTCCGAAGCCTGCAGCTTCATCTTATTGCCTTCTATTTTCCGGAAATCCATGAGCTGGTTGATGAGGCGCAAAAGCCGCAGTGAATTGCGATGAATGAGATCGAGGTTTTTTTTGATGGTGAAATGAAGCTTGGGAGAAGAGAGCGCATCTTCCAGCGGGCCGAGGATCAGGGTGAGCGGCGTTCTGAACTCGTGCGAAATATTGGTGAAGAAATTGAATTTGGCGTCGGTGGCTTCCTTGGCCTTTGCGGTCATGTCGATGAGCTGGTTCCGCTGCAGCAGGATCTCTTCATTCTGGGCGGCCAGCGTTTTATTGATCCTCCTGTTGTTGCGGAGCGAAAAAAAGGCAATGCTTCCCAGGGTAAGCGCCAGGATCAGTCCCGTGATGGCGAGGTATAAAAGATTCCGCTGGTTATGATAGATCCTTTGCTGCTCCTGCAGCAGGTCGTATTGTTTTTCGATATCCCGCTGCTGGTTATCGATCTTGTCGGTTTGCAGCTTCATGATCCTCACGTTCGTTGAATCGATCACTACGCTGGGCAGGATGTTCTCTTTATTGTAAGGCTGCTTGTTCAGTATCTTGAAGGCAACCTGCACGGCTTCTTCTCCGCCGGTAGGATTGAGGAAAGTGGCCTGCAGGATTTTATCCGATACAAGCTGAATGCCTCCGCCGGGGCCGGGCAATCCGTCAACACCAAAAAAGCGGGCGGTTTTTTCGATGCCCAGTTTTTTATACACTTCATAAGCGCCGAGCGCCATGGGATCGTTCTGGGCAAACACAATATCGCCGGGAGCAAGCTGATCCCTGATCTTCATGAACTCTTCTTCCGATTTTTCCTGAAGCCAGTTGCCGTACAGGCGGGTTTTGATATGAAGCCTGGGATTGATCTTTATTCCCTCTTCAAAACCTTGCTGCCGGTCGCTGGAAGGAGTGGATCCTTTCAATCCGATCACTTCAACAATGTAGCCTGAATCGGGAAAAAGCCGTGCCACATAATTGCCGGCCATCTTGCCCAATTCATAATTATTGATGCCGATAAAGCTGGTGTACAGGTCGGATGTGGTTTTACGGTCGATGATCACCACGGGTATTCCTTTATTATAGGCCTCTTCCACCACGGCAGTGAGGGGAGCGGCTTCATTGGGAGAAACCAGCAGGATATCGATATTCTGACTGATCAGCTCCTTGATCTGCTTCACCTGAAGATCGCTGTTGTCGTTCGCGCTCCGGTATATCAGCTCGGTGCCGGGATGAAAGGAGAGCTCTCTTTGCATGCCTTCGCGGGTGGCTTTTTTCCA
>CAYYZJ010000341.1:0-8661 GCA_964475615.1 uncultured Flavitalea sp.
AATTTAGGTTGAGGATTGCCTATGCTTACCCTGTCGTCTGCATTTACCACACCGTCTCCATTCACGTCTGCAAAATAGCGGTCGCCGGGAGCAGTAGCAGCCCTGTAGTAAATACCGCCCGGGGCTTTTGCATTCAGTGCATCTATTTCGGCCTGGGTTTGAAAAATGCCTAATGATTTATATCCGAAAAATTCGCCTACCGGGCCGCCTACCAGTGATTGAGAAAATTGATCCCAGCCCTGCCCCGCCAAATTTCCGCCGCTGATATTGCCGAAATTATAAACAGCATTTGTTCCCGAAGTAATGCTGGTAAGTTTATTCTTGATCGTTGCAAACGTTAAGCCCAGGCTATAGTGAAAATCTTTTCCGCTGTTCCCGTTATAGTTTACTGCAAGCTCAAAGCCTTTATTAACCATGGTGCCTACATTGCGGGTAATGAAATTGTATCCCGTTTGTGCAGGCGCTTTCAGGGTAAGCAGGAAATCTTTTGATTTCCGGTTAAACCAATCGGCAGTGAGGGTAAGGGCGCCATTCAAAAAAGCAGCATCCAGCCCTATATCTGTCTGGTAGTCCGTTTCCCATTTCAGATTGGGATTAGCGGGCTGGCTTTGTGCAATACCATTCTGATAGATTTTATCAAAAGGATAGCCGAGGTTGTCCAGCACATTCCCGTTGGCATCCGTGCCATTGACGCTTGCCGCAAGATTTCCGGCAAAAAGGGCCTGGTACTGGAATAAGTTGATGGGAGCCTGGTTACCTACTGCGCCATAGCTTCCCCTGAGCTTCAGATCGGTCAGCCAGCTAACATCTCTCAGAAATGCTTCTTCCTTCATTTTCCAGGCTATTGCTCCCGAGGGGAATACACCATATTTGTGGGCGTCGTCGAATTTTGAAGATCCGTCTCTTCTGATCGTTCCGGTTATGATGTACCTGCCTGCGAACTGATAGGTTAAGCGTGCAAATTCGGAGGCCAGTGACGATAAAACCTGACCGTTGCCGACTACGCCGGCCTGGAGGTTCGATTGGTCAAGCTGCAGATTGGTAAGCTGTGCCAAATCCCGTATGGTGCTATTCGGGGGAATACCGCCTGCTCCGTTTGCCGTATACGTATTTTTTTGAGCCGACACGCCGGCCACAAAATTGATGGTGTGTTGTCCAAAGGTCTTGTCATAAGAAATGGTATTCTCCCAGAGCCACTCAAAATTGTTATTCGTGTTCTGGTGATAATACGCTTTTGCGATAATGGCTGCCGGGTTTTGCTGGTTCGCCCTGTCATCTTCAGGTACAAAATAGAAGCCGGAATAATTGCTTGTATTGACACCGGCTAAGGTCTTAATTCTAAGGCCTGAAATAATGGTCAATTCCAAAGAAGAGTTAGCCAGCAGGTAATTGGTTATGTTCTGGTATTGGTTGGTTTCGATAGTATAAACAGGATTGCTGAATTTGAATACGTTTGGATTTACCGGGTTATAAAAACCGTAATTGCCTTTGCCATCTTTGATCTGATAGGTGTAAATATTTCCGCTGTCCAGGGTCGGAGGGTTTACCGCCAATTGAAAAAGCGATCCTGTTCCAAAAGGATTATTTGAATTTTGGTAAGCATATCTGGCGCTGGTTGAGGATTTAAGCCATTTGGCAGGCTGATAATCCAGATTAAGCCCTAATGTAAGCCTTTTAAAACGGGATCCGAGCACAATCCCTTTCTGATTATAATATCCGGCAGTGAAGGCAGACTGCACTTTATCCGATCCTCCGCGTATGCCGATACTATAGTTTTGTGTAAGGCCCTGCCGGTATAGTGCATCTTGCCAGTCAACACTATGCAATGCTTCGGGAGTGTGCCAAATGCTCATTCCATGATAGGTATGCGTTGAATCCGACGCCTCTACATCGTTGGAGAGCGCGGCAAACTGCTGCGCATTCAAAATCTTATATTCCTTCGGTTTGCCCTGAATGGCCAAATATCCATCCACTGAAATCTGCGTGCCGCCTTTCAGCCCTTTTTTTGTGGTTATGATAACGACACCGTTCGCTGCACGGATACCGTAGATAGCCGTGGCCGATGCATCTTTTAAAACATCGATGGAGGCAATTTCATTGGGGTTGATATTATTGATCCCTCCGGTTGTGGGATAACCGTCTACCACATACAGCGGGGCGTTCCCGTTACTGGCAAGGCTTCCGATACCTCTGATCAGCACGGAAATATTGCCGCCCGGAGAGGCATCATTATTTATAACCTGTACACCGGCGGCGCGGCCCTGCAATGCCTGATCGGCCGAGGTAACAGGCAGCTTTTCGATTGTTGCTGCATTGATGCTGCTGATAGCGCCGGTCACATCCTTCCGCTTAACGGTACCATAGCCGATTACCACCACCTGCTGTAAAGATTGCTGATCGGTAATCATTCTGACAGTAAGCGTAGTTTGATTTTTAACGGCAACTTCCTGAGTGGTGTAACCAACAGAGCTGAATACCAAAACAGCATTGGGGGGTGCGCTGATCGAAAAGTTTCCGTCTCTGTCCGTAATGGTGCTGGTAGCCCTTCCCTTTATCTTCACCGTTGCTCCTCCTACCGAACTGTCGCTTTCATTGGCCACCACTCTGCCGGTCACTGGCCGGTTCTGTCCGAAAACAGCAGCAGTGCTGAAAAAGATACACATAAAAGCCGCCAATAGCCGCCTGTTCATTCCGGGCTCATAAAGCAGTAAATTTTTCTTCATTTTGTTTGGTTTATGGTTACCAAATGCTTTAAGCCAATCTGCAATTGCAGTTCTTAATGATGGCATTGCCGTACTTTAAGCATTCATGACAATATCTGGTGAATCGGCTGTGCAGTAAGTTGACAAGGGAAAACAAAGAGGCGCTGATACGGTTTGGAATCCGGTCATAAGCAATCATTTTAAATGGAGAATATTATTGTGAAGAAAAGAATATTTCCGTTGCCGGGCTGATCTATATTCATCAAATTGTTTTCAATTCGTCTCAATTATTAAATCCATCGCAATTGGTCTTTTTCTTTGCTTTTTTAATATAATTTGTGAGGGCCAATGGAATGCTGCCCGAAAAATAGAACATGCTTGCTGACGGTCATGCTTGCGCTATTCCTGCATATTGCCAATGCACAGCCCTATTATTTTAATCATTACCAGGTGGAGAACGGGCTCTCCAATAATTCGGTTGAATGCAGCCTGCAGGACAGCGACGGATTCCTCTGGTTCGGCACCCTGAACGGATTGAACCGTTTTGATGGCTATACTTTCAAGATCTTCCGCCACAATCCCGAAGATTCAACGAGTATCGGCAGCAATTTTATCCGCTGCCTGTATTATGACCGCAACAATATCCTTTGGGTGGGCACCAACCGCGGCACCTATACCTATAATAAACTGCAGGAAAAATTCAGCCTGCTCCGATCGGTGCCTGCAGGCAACAACACGCAGATCAGCGGCGATGCCGGCGGGAATTACTGGTTTATTATCAATTCGGTGGTTTACCGTTATAATGCCAACACCCGAAAATCCAGATCATATCTTTTCAATGAGCAAAAGCCGGTAGCAACATCTGTTGCGCTCGGCGCCGATGGCAAGGTCTGGGCTTCTACTTCTACCGGATCATTGAAGCAATACATACCTGCCCTGGATTCATTCGTCACTTACAGCGCTTATGAAAAAAACAACAGCCCCACATCGATCGAGAAAATTTATCCGGTCGATAACCGGTTTTTTCTGATCGGCACCAGCAACCAGGGCGTGAAATATTTCGATGTCGAAAAAAAAATCTATAAAGACATCATCACTTATAATGACAAGCACACGGGCATTTATGTAAGAGGTTTCATCAGGCGATCGGATCATGAATACTGGATCGGCACGGAAACCGGCATATATATTTATAATACTGCCAGCGGATCCATCATGCACCTGCAAAAGGAATACGATAATCCTTATTCTTTATCGGACGATGTCATTTTCACATTTTGCCAGGACAGGGAAGGCGGATTATGGATCGGCACTTACCTCGGCGGCATCAATTATCTGCCCAGGCCTTTTACTTCATTCCGGAAATTTTTTCCCCGGCTGCAGTCGCCTTCACTGAGCGGCAATGCCGTTCATGAGATCTGCAAGGACGGGTTCGGAAATTTCTGGATCGGCACGGAAGACGGCGGCGTGAACAAGATCGACATACAAAAAGGGAAGTTCCAATATTTCCGTCCCGACGGATTAAAAGGAAGCGTTGCTTACCACAATATTCACGGCCTGCTGCCTGTCGGCAATGAGCTTTGGATCGGAACCTTCGAGCATGGACTGGATGTGATGAACATAAGCTCCGGGTAAGTGATCCGGCATTATAGCTCTGGGCCGGGAGAGCATCAGTTGAAAAGCTTTTTCATCGTTACGCTTTTCCAAACCAAAAGCCAGGATATTTTGGTCGGAACCTGGCATGGCCTCTACCGGTACAATAAACAATCGGACGATTTTTCCCTGATCACGGAAGAGCGCATGCACATCCAGACCCTGATGCAGGACGACCAGGACATGGTATGGGTATGCACGCAGGGCGACGGCGTGTATTATTATGATCCGTCGATGAACCTGCTCGGCAACCTGAAGTATGATCCGGCCGATACCAACAGCCTCATCGATAATCATCTGAACGGCGTTTTCCAGGATAGCCGGAAGAATATCTGGTTCGCCACGGAAGGAGGATTGTGCAAATATGAAAAAGGGAAAAAAAGATTCAGCCGCTATACTACCAAAACCGGATTGCCCGATAACCTGATCTTCCGGATACTGGAAGATGACGAACACAATTTATGGATCAGCACTTCCAAGGGGCTGGTGTGCTTTAATCCGGATGCGGAAAGTGTGAGAACATACAGGCAGTTCAACGGGTTGCTGAGCGATCAGTTCAATTATAATTCTTCTTACAAAGACAGCAGCGGCATGATGTATTTCGGAAGCGTTAAGGGGTTGATCGGTTTCAATCCTTCGCAGTTCATCAAAAACACTGCCGTGCCTCCGGTGTACATCACGGGCTTTCAGGTAAACAATAAGGAGCTTGAGGTAAATGAACAGCGCTCGCCGTTGAAAGAATCCATCACCTATGCCAAGACCATTACGCTGCCGCACGACCAGTCGAGCTTCAGCATCGATTTTGCCGCATTGAGCTATACTGTTCCCGACATGAATGAATATGCGTATAAAATGGAAGGCCTCGATAAGGACTGGACTTATCTGAAAACAAACCGCAAGGCTTATTTCACCAAGCTTACGCCGGGGCAGTATATTTTTAAAGTGAAAGGTTCAAACAGCAGCGGGGTATGGAATCAGAAAGAGGCCGTCCTGGAAATCAATATCCTGCCGCCTTTCTGGGCAAGCACCTGGGCTTATGCGATATACATATCGGCCATGCTGGGGCTGGCCTGGCTTCTGGTCCGCTATTATGTTACGCGGGCGGAGGAAAAAAATTTAAGGAAGATAGAACTGCTGCAAATGGAAAAAGAGCGGGAAATTTACCATGCGAAAATCGAGTTCTTCACCAATATCGCCCATGAAATAAGAACCCCGCTCACCCTGATCAAAATGCCGCTTGACAAGCTTATGAAAAAAGAGAATAAAAATCCCGAGATTCACGATAACCTGAAAACCATGGAAAGAAACACCAACCGGCTGATCGATCTCACCAATCAATTGCTCGATTTCAGGAAAACCGAAACAGACAAGTTCAGCCTCAATTTTGTAAAGACGGACATTTCGGACCTGCTCAGGGAAATCTTTTCCAGTTTCCAGCCCGCTGCCGAACAGAAAAACCTCAGCTACAGGCTGGAGCTGCCCCGAATGTCATTGCAGGCATTTGTAGACCCGGAAGCTTTGAAAAAAATACTGAGCAACCTCATCAACAATGCGGTGAAATATGCGGAGGGCAAGGTATTTGTCCGCCTGCTCCCGTTCAGCAGCGACGACAAGGTATTTACCATCCAGATCAGGAACGACGGTTTCATCATTCCTTATGATCAGAAGGAAAAAATATTCGAGCCGTTTTACCGGATCAAGGAAACGGAAAAAGAGGCGGGAACCGGGATTGGCCTGCCTTTATCGCGTTCACTGGCCGAATCGCACAAAGGCATCCTCGATCTGAAAAAGCCGGAAAATAATTTCAATGTTTTTGAGCTGATCCTTCCCATACATCAGGACAAGGAATTCAACCTGCATGAAGAAGAGGTTATATCTGCGCGGGAAGATTCGGTTCCTGAAGCCGATGAGCATCCTTCAAAGCCGGTCATCCTGTTTGTGGAAGACAATAAAGAAATCCTTGATTTCATTTGCCGCGAGCTGCATGCGGAATACTGCGTTCGCAGGTCATCGAACGGAAAAGAGGCGCTGGAGATATTGAAAGACGAGAACATACAGCTTGTGATCAGCGATATCATGATGCCTGTGATGGATGGCATGGAGCTCTGCCGGCGGATCAAGACAAACCTGGAATACAGCCATATTCCCATTATCCTGCTCACGGCAAAGAATACCTTGCATGCCAAGATCGAGGGATTGGAAGTAGGTGCGGATGCCTATATTGAAAAGCCGTTCGCCTTCGAGCATCTGCATGCGCAGATCTCCAACCTGCTTACCAACCGCAATAAGATCAAGGAACATTTTGCCAGTTCGCCGCTGGCCCATATCAAGAGCATCGGCTATTCCAAGACCGACAAGAATTTCCTGGAACAGCTCAATACCGTCATCCATCAAAACCTCACCAATATCGATATCGACGTGGAGAACCTGGCCCGGATCATGAACATGAGCCGCGCTACATTTTACCGGAAAATAAAAGTGCTGTCCAATTTAACCCCGCATGAGCTCATCAATATTGCCCGCCTGAAAAAAGCAGCCGAACTGCTGGCCGAAGGGAATTATAAAGTATATGAAGTGGCCGGCATGGTCGGCTACAGCCTGCAAACCAATTTCGCCAGGGATTTTCACAAGCAGTTCGGGATGACGCCGACAGAGTATATGAACAGCAGGAAGGCGGAGCTATAGCAATAATCTCCCCAATATAAATTCACCTGTATGGACAGCATCAAAAAATTTTTTAATACTGACCAGTGCGCAAATTTTACATGTTAATCCGCAAACCGGGCGAGCCAAGATTGGCATGTATATAGTTGTGATTACTGAATATGCCAAGATCAAATAAATCCATCTACAGTGCGCTGGCTGCAAATATTGCTATTGCAGTTACGAAATTCATTGCAGGGGGCCTGAGCAAAAGCTCGGCAATGATATCCGAAGGGGTTCATTCGCTGATCGATTCGATCAATGAACTCCTGCTGCTTTATGGTATTTACAGCAGCAATAAAGAAAGAGATAAAACCCATCCTTTGGGGTATGGCCGTGAACTTTATTTCTGGTCTTTTATCGTATCCATTCTGATCTTCGCCCTGGGTGCAGGCGTATCTTTTTACCAGGGTTATATCCATCTGAAAACTCCGAGCCTGACCGACAAGCTAACCTGGAATTATCTTGTACTCGCTTTTGCATTTGTATTTGACGGGAGCTCCTTTTTCATTGCGCTCCGTGAGTTCAACAAAACGAGAAGGGAAGGATCGCTTTGGCAGGATATCAGGAAAAGTAAGGATCCTTCCAATTTTGCGGTGCTTTTTGAAGACAGCGCTGCAATGCTGGGCACCTTAGTTGTTTTCATCTGTCTTTTTATCGGCGAAAAAACCAGGAATCCTTATTTGGACGGCATTGCATCCATGCTGGTAGGTCTTATTCTCACGGCTGCATCTGCTTTGCTGGCAAGGGAATGCCGCAGTCTGCTTATCGGGGAAGGGATATCTCCCAAAACCGAACAGGAAATCGCAGTTATGATAAAAAAACATCGCCATGTAACCGCTATCAACCGGATATTCTCTCTTTATCAGTCGCCCGACGAAATATTGCTGGTTATGATCCTTTCATTCAAACCGGAGATTACAATAGCCGAGCTCAATGGAATCATTGAAGATATCAGAAAAGAAATAAGGGGAAAATATGCAAAGATCAATCATATCCTGATCCAGCCCGAATAGCATCAGCTTCTTTTGTCCGGCCGTTCCAATCGACGGTTAAACGCTTTATTTTTGTATCCTTCCATAACCAAAACCCCCTATATGAACAAGATACCATTTATCATGGCAACATTATTATACACAGGGCTTTCAGCTACAGCGCAGAGCCTGAAACCGGTAAGCTATGCCGACGGTTCCCAGAAATTAAACGGACTGGTAACTTCCAATACGGATAAAAAACTCCCCGGCGTTTTGATCCTGCCCGCCTGGAGAGGCATAGACGATGAAGCGAAGAACACTGCTTTGGAACTGGCCAAGCAGGGTTATATCGCTTTTGTTGCCGACATATACGGCGAAGGAAATATCCCGGCGGACAATGCTTCTGCTGCAAAGGCCGCCGGTGCATACCGTAAAGATTATGTTGCTTATCAGAAAAGGATCAGCCTGGCATTGGAGCAATTGAAGAAAGCCGGGGCAATTCCCGGTAAAATAGCCGTCATAGGTTATTGCTTCGGAGGAACCGGCGCATTGGAAGCTGCAAGGGCCAATCTTCCTGTTCAGGGTGTGGTCTCTATTCACGGCGGGCTGGCAAAGGACAGCACGCGAAC
>CAYYZJ010000342.1:0-4602 GCA_964475615.1 uncultured Flavitalea sp.
CTATGCCCCAGCTTGCGGATCTTTTTGCTGCCCGCCTCTGCAGGCTTGTTGGAATGAGCAAGCAGCTCATAATGCCGGAGCAGCAGAAACGAAGGCAGCACCTTCACCATTTTTTCCGCCTTGATGATCTTTCTCCGAACCACCAGCCCAAGCGGGCTTTTCAGGAATACATTGATATGATGAAAAACATATTCGCCTCTTTCAGTTGGCCTTACGGTATAGTTGAGCTCATTCAGCTCACGCGGCTTCAATAGTACGGGAAGGCGGAAATTCCGCTCCTGGAACTGGTCGGGCAATTCATCGATGATGCGCGCATGCACTGCAAAAGGATAGTTGCCGGTAATAGTGAGCTTCACTTTGTTCTCGTCGCCATTGCTGAATTCGTCGGGCAACTCACGGTGTACCGTAACCGGATTTTTGGAGGAGAAGAGCAGCATATAGTCCAGCAGGGTCACAACCACACTGAAAACAAAAGCGATCCTGGCAATATTGAACAGCAGCTCGATGCCGTAAGACAATACGAACAGGATGATAATGGTCACCATCATCCAGTAAAACCGCCGGCCGAAGAACAATGATTTATAAAAACGTTTGAGCATATTCAAGTTTGCGGTTTACAGTTTACAGTTTTTAGTCTTCAGTTTACTGTTAATCCTTTCCGGATCTATGATGAAATCCGGCATAAAACCGGAAACCATAAACTGTAAACTCCAAACCCTAAACTATCTTGGTATTTCAATCCCCTGAACAATTTCATTGATCACATCATCCGTTGCCGTGCCTTCCATTTCCTTTTCCGGCGTCAGCACCAGGCGATGACGCAGCACCGGCACTGCCACATAAATGATATCGTCCGGAAGCACGAAATCACGTCCACGCATAGCCGCTATTGACTTGGCGCCGTTGAGGATGCCTATGGATGCGCGCGGAGAAGCGCCGAGATAAATGGATTTATGATTGCGTGTGCCCGCCACAATCGAAGTGATGAAACGAACCAATTTTTCTTCCACATGCAGGTCATGCACCTGCCTGCGCAATACTTCCACCTGCTCGGCGGACAGAACCGGGTTCACCAGGTCGGTCAGGTTTTCCGCCTCCAGCGTATGATGGCTCCATACGATGCGGAATTCTTCTTCCGGTGTGGGATAACCGACATTGATCTTGAAAAGAAAACGATCCAACTGGGCTTCGGGCAAATGATAGGTTCCTTCCTGCTCGATGGGATTCTGCGTGGCCACCACCATAAAAGGATGCTCCAGCACCAGGCTCCGGCCATCTATCGTTACCTGCCTTTCCTCCATCACTTCAAACAAGGCTGCCTGCGTTTTGGCAGGGGCTCTGTTGATCTCATCGATGAGCACGATATTGCTGAACACAGGCCCGTGCCTGAACTCGAAGCTCAGATCTTTGGGGTTGAAAACGGAAGTGCCGATCACATCGCTCGGCATCAGGTCGGGAGTGAACTGGATGCGCGAAAAACCAACCGAAATGGTTTTGCTCAGCAGTTTGGCGGTTAGTGTTTTGGCCACTCCGGGAACGCCTTCGATGAGCACATGCCCGTCGGCCAGTATGCCTGCCAGCAGCAGCTCGATCATCTGTTCCTGTCCAACGATCACCTTGCCGATCTCGGTCTTGAGCGAATCGACCGCCTGCTGCAGGGCGTCGAGGTCTGTACGCTGCTGAAATAAATTTTCCTCCATGATTATGCTTGTTTATAAAATGCTTCTGTTTTTTTATTGAACTCCATCAATGCTTCATCAGTCAATGCAGGCTGCTCCTGGAAATTTTTTATGTTGTCAACGATCTCTTTCAACTCGTTCCTGTTCACACCGCTTTTGTAAGAAAGCCGGTCTATGAACGCTTCGTCGAGCACGGAAGTGGAAAGATTATAGCGGCTGCGCACATGATCCAGGAAATGGGCGGTCATTTTCTGTGCAAGATTGCCATTGTCCTTTTGCTGATAATACAAACGCCCGATGGTCTTCACAAAATCCAGCGAGCTGTTGCTGACCGGCGGTATCACCGGCACCATCCTTTGCTTTCGCTTGGATTCAAACAAATAAATGATCAGGAAAAGCAGGATGGTGAGCCAGAAAGCCCATCGCAATCCGGGATTGCTCAGGATATAGCGCAGTTCGGAAAAATTCATCCGTTGCGAATAGCGGAAATAATCATCCCATTTCACTTCTGCAACAGACTGCGGCAAATAGGAAAGCACATTCTCATAATAAGCCTTATTGCTCTTGTGCAATAAAAAAAAGTTGCTGAATGCCAGCGGGGCAAAATGAAGATAGATGGCGCCTCCGCCTTTGTATCCGAGCTTTACAAAATCGGGACGGCCTTTGGCATCGCGCCCCAATATGGTCGTATATTCCGAATCGAGCGAGCTGATATAATTGTCGACCCTGGCGCCCGGATATTGAAACAAAAGCGAATCGCCGGTAATGGGATGATAGACGCTGAGCCGGAGACTGTCCATACGGCTATAAAAAGCAAATGTGTTCGCCGGTTTGATCCTGAGGCTTTCCATCAGCGAATCGCTGATATGAAAAGAAGAAATGAAAAGCTGGTTGCCATTGCCCACGAAATTCATCATCGCATTGATCTCCTGCTGGTCGGGCATTACCTGCGGGGCAATGATGATGTATGCTATTTTGCCGTTGGTGTATCCAACGCCTCCGCCATTGGCAGTAGAAGCATAAAACTTGTAGTAATTAGAAGGCGAAGCTTTATTGATGCTGATAAGGGCATCCGGAAAAATATATTTCAGGTTTTCATAAGCGAAATAAGTTCCGTAAGGATTCTTGTCCTTCCGCCAGAGCGTGATGCGCCGGTTCATCCGCTTGCCACCCGGATTGCAGGCCACCAGCACCAGCAGCAGGAGCGGAAGAAAACAATAGCGGTATGCGTTTATTTTTTTCAAGATATTAATCCCTCATAAAAATGTTCAAACTGTTCCTGCAGGGAGGCGAACTGCTCCTGCGAAAGATTAAATCCGCCGTACCACACATATTCGTAAGCATTGGTAAGAAAGCGGAAATTCCTTCCCAGCGCATGATCCTGCATGGCTTCAACATACTGCCGGTCGGTAGCCTGCGCGGAAAGTTCGATCAGTCCTTTTTCCTGCAATCGCCTGAGCGCTTTGAGATACATATACCGTATGGCCAGGCGGCGGTCGCCCATGGCAATCGCTTCTTTGATTCCTGCTTCGGGATCGATGGTATCGGCATCTGCCGGCCGGCTTTCTTCCTGCGCCGTCTTTTTAGGCGCAGTATAGAACAGGTAGAGTTTGTTCTCCACAACGATCTTGTATAATGCAAATACCAGTATCCCTCCCAGCAGCGCATAAATCACTCCCCTGAACCAGCGGCTGTTTATCCACTCGAACAGGTAATCCCAGAAATTCTTTTCATGCTTTACCGGTTCCTTTACCCAATAGGCCGGATCATCGGCATAGGCAAAATCCTTGTCTTTCTTATATCGCTGCAAAACGGAATCGGGAATATTCCTGAACACCACGCTGTCCGTTGCCTTCTGCCCTTCGCTGCTGTCCGTTGCAACAGTATCCACCGCACTGCTTTCGCTGCCGGCTACAATGGTATCTTCGGTGCGCACCGAATCGGGCAGGGCCTGCTGCGCACGGGCCGAAGAGCAAAACAGGATGACCAGGATCAGGCAAAACAATCTCCTGCCATGAAAAAATAGTTTATATGCAGATGAAAGCATGCCGCGGATAATTTAAGCTTTTGATCGCATTTTCCTTTCCACCCTGCGCGGATAGATCACAAAATACCAGATAATAAATGTAAGGGAAGACGCCAGAATGGAAATGCTTATCCATACCGGCATGGCCGAATAACGGGTCACAAAGCCTTCGAGAAAAGCGGCTGCTATGAAGATGGGCATCAGTCCGATCATGCATTTCAATCCATCCCTGGCGCCATTCTTCAGGGAATCGATCCTTTTATATGTCTTCGGAAAAAGAATGCTGTTGCCGAGTATCAGTCCCGCTGCGCCGGCAATGATGATGGAAGAAATTTCCAGGGTGCCGTGTATCCAGATCACCAGCACGGATCTCCAGCCCAGCCCTTTTGTAAAAAAATAATACTGGAAAGCGCCCAGTATCACGCCGTTCTTGAACAGCATCCATACCGTTCCGATAGAAACCACCAGGCCGGCTACAAAGACCATGAAGGAAACCTTGATATTGTTCACTGCAATACGCAGGAACATGCCCAGCCTGTCATTGTCCTTATATACCCCGAAAGGATCGCCTTTGGCAATATTGTCTTCCGTCATTTCAACATAGCCGTCGCCCAGCACTCCCCTTACAAAGCTTTCATCATGCGCGGCTGAAAATGCGGCCATAACGGCAAACAGCACAAAAATGATGAAAGCATATAACAGCTCACGGTGATATTTCCTGATCACCAGGGGCAGCTCCGTTTTCCAGAAGCGCAGGATCCGGGAAGATTCCTCTTTTTTGTTTTTATAGATGCCCAGGTAAATGCGGGATGACAGTCCATTGAGATACTGAGTGACCTTGCTCTGCGGATAAAACGTTTTCGAATAGCCCAGATCGTTGACGAGCTCGGTGAACCG
>CAYYZJ010000343.1:0-2365 GCA_964475615.1 uncultured Flavitalea sp.
AATAATCCGAGATGACTGGGAACCTAGTATGAAAAATATTATTCTAATGGGGGTTTTTATTATTCTGGCTCTCGGAGCTTTTTCTGGGTTTGTTTTATAAAAACTATTATGAAATCCATTATATATTCTACCGCCGCCTCAATCCTGCTTTCAGCCGTTGATGCCATCCGGATTAGGATCACGTGGGGGAAAAAGCAAAATATCAATCATTGGGTCAGTTTCGGACTGGCAATTATTTTCGGCGTTGGTGCATATCTCCTGCAGCAGGAGCTTGTCTGGCGGTTCAGCATTCTATTTACCGGCATTCATCTGCTGGCGTATGCTCCGGTATTGAACTTATTCCGTGGCCGGAACATCGCCTATATAAGTACAAAATCATCGAGCAAGATTGATCAGCATATTTCATATGTAGCGCAACGGATTATAGGTGTTGGATTAATTGTTTTAACTTTTTTAATATGATTACTGAACAACATTATATCGATGCGGCTGAAGATCTGGGATGTGAGCTGGCCGTAATGAAAGCATTAGCAGAGCTCGAAAGCCATGGTGCTGGCTTCTTATCTACGGGTGAGCTGCGTATTCTTTTTGAACCGCACATTTTTTGGCGCCAACTGCAAAAAGCCAGGATAAAACCCAATGTGCTGCTTCGAGAAAAACCAGCCCTTGCTGATATCCTTTATGAATTCTGGATGCCTGGCGCCTACGGGCCAGAAAGTGCCCAGTGGGACCGGTTGAGAAAAGCAGCACAGGTTAATATTATCGCGGCATACAATTCCGCATCTTATGGGCGCTTCCAAATAATGGGCTTTAACCATAATGCCTGTGGATACTCTACCGTGATCGAATTTATGTATTGGTTACAGAAAGATGAAATATATCACCTCAAATCTTTTGTCTGCTTTATAAAATATTCCGGCCTTGAGCAATACCTCCGCAATAAACAATTTGATTTGTTCGCAAAGCAATATAACGGCCCTGGTTATAAGAATTCTCCGGTAACCATACTCGATGATTACGATTACAAGCTGAAAAAACTTTATCAAAAATGGAAATATCAGTCATAATACTATTTGTCCTGATTCTATTGAACCTGGGCATATCCCGTCAACTCTTTTTTTTAAATTTAAAAATAAACAACATGGCAGATGAACTTAAAGATTTGCAGGCCGAAGTGGCCGCAAGTGTAACCGTCGAGGAATCGGCGATCACTTTATTGGATGGATTGAAATCAAAGCTCGATGCGGCTATTGCCTCAGGTGATCCTGCGGCGCTAAAAGCATTATCGGATTCACTAGGCAGCGAACGCAGCAAGCTTGCCGATGCAATCACCCGTAATACCCCTGGTGAAGCTCCACCTCCATCCGAACCGGAACAGCCGGCTTCCGAATAATTCTTTTTTCATACGGCAAGCAGTTAGGCCCTGGATGTCTATCCGGGGCTTTTTATTTTTAAAAATATTTTTGATTTTGT
Organism: uncultured Flavitalea sp.; assembly: GCA_964475615.1. GTDB lineage: Bacteria > Bacteroidota > Bacteroidia > Chitinophagales > Chitinophagaceae > Puia. The sequence goes on from CAYYZJ010000343.1 coordinate 1,474, forward strand.
TTGCAAATTCAAAATAAAGCTGTATATTTGTATAAACAAATAACAATGCCGGAATTATTCAGAATGTTTGGAATGAAATTTTTCTTTTACAGCCTTGAACATTTGCCAATACACATTCATGTCAGAAATGCAGATGGCATAGCAAAATTTGAAATTGAACCTTTAAAACTGGTTGAAAGCAAGGGAATGAAAATTAAAGACCTTGCACTTGCTGAAGCTATAATCGAAGAAAAAAAAGAAGAAATCATTAAAAAATGGAAAGAGATACATGGAAAATAATACTGTGTATTTTCATTATATTCACCTTTAAAATGAGGTTTTATGAAAATTAAAAAAGTTTGGTTTGATGATGAAAACATTTATGTAAAAACTGATATGGGCATAACCATTGGTAATCCACTATCCTGGTTTGCCAGATTAAAGAACGCCCATCCGGATCAGCTATTAAAATATGAAATAGGCCCATTCGGAGAGAGTATACATTGGGAAGAACTTGATGAAGATTTAAGCCTGGAAGGTTTTTTCGATTTCAAAAGAGAACTTAATTATGCCAAAATATAATGTCTAAAAAGAAAAAAAAGACCAGAGGCGGCTGGCGGGATGGTAGTGGGCGCCCAAAAAAATATAGCGAGCCTACCAAAACAATATCGATTCGTGTCCCGGCAAGTCTGTATGATGATCTTAAAGAAAATGTTTCAATATTCATAGCATCTCAAATTCAAAAAAAAAGAGAATTATAAATTAAATAAAGCCTCATTCCTTCTTTAATGGGGTTTTTTGCTTTAAATCATTCCTGTCCTTTCCTGCCGCAATTTACATAGGTACGTTTGTACCATGAGTTTCCAAACAGCCTCAGCTATCCTTCGCGGTAAATGGTTAATCGATCATCAGT
>CAYYZJ010000344.1:0-1945 GCA_964475615.1 uncultured Flavitalea sp.
CACTTTATCGGGATTGGTGACCCTGTCCTGCTGCCTTTTGTCTTCAATGCTTCCGAACACCGAGGTCAGTTGCGTTCTGATCTCCCAATGCGGAGGTACGATCAGCTTGGTTCCGCCCATGATCTGCGTGATGTCGAGCACGGCAGTGCCGTTGATATCGGCCTGGCTGAGGTTGATCTGGGTTCCGCCCATGAAAACGGTTATATCTCCCCCCTTGAAATCTTTCGATACAACGGTTTTATGAATGCCGCCGAATACCGTAGTGGCGTCGATATAATTCTCGGAAGTATAGTTGCCTGTTGCGCCAGACCCATGTCTGCTCCAGTCCCTCTCGCGCCAGCGCTGCTTCCATTCTTCCCTTTGTTTCCAGTGCCATTCATTGCGCCGCGGACGGACAAGGATCAGCAGTCCCAGGGCGATGATGAAAAAGGGCCAGAGGAAACGGTGAAAGGAAAATCCGGGCACCAGTTGATCTATAAGGAAAAAGCCTCCTATGAGGATGAGTATTGCCCAGGAAGGGCCGCGGAATCCATGGGAGAATCCCTGAAAGATGCCGATCACGATCAGCAGCATCTGCCAACTGAACAGCCATTCGGGCAATGGGACACCCAATTGTTTAACCAGCAGGGCGCCTCCTACTGCCACCAGTGTCAGGGCTACCCAGATGCGGCCGCTGTAGTGCTGGTCTATTTTATTTTTATCATCGATATTATCCATACTGGTTTATTTATTTTTTCCCAAAACTACAAGGGTATTTCTCAGTATTCAAGGACAATTAGGTAATAAAAGACAGGAAGGCGGTAAAAGGGGGTGTTTTGCCGGTAAGAATTACACGAAGCGGAATGCATCTCCGTCGAACAGGCCGAGGTCGCTGAGTTTCAGGTGAGGTATGACCAGCAGGGCCATAAAGGAAAGGGTCATGAATGGTGCGGAAAGAGGGGAGCCCAGGCTCTTGGCCATGGCGTCAATGGCGGTATAGGCCTGGGCAACCTGGTATCCGTCTTCATTGCTCATCAGTCCGGCAACAGGCAGGGCCAATACTTTTTCCGCTCCATCGGCAACGCAACTGATGCCTCCTTTCTGTTCAATGACAAGATTAACGGCTCGGCAAATGCTTTGGTCGTCGACGCCGACGGCGACGATATTATGACTGTCATGTGCAACCGAAGAAGCGATAGCCCCCTTTTTCAATCCGATGTTTTTGATAAAGGCTTTGGCAACAGGAGCGTCTTTATAACGGTTAACCACAACGATTTTCAGGATGTCTTCAGCGGGATTGCTTTCCTCATATCCGTTTTTCAGGGTTATGTTCCCGGTGAATTTATTGGTGATCAACTGGCCGTCGAGGGCTTCGATGATGAGTGAGGAATGGCCGGCGGGATATGCGAAATCAGACACGTTCTTTTTGCTGCAGTTGAAATTATTTATCAATGAACGGTTTGGGATGGATTGAATCAATGACTTCCCGTTCTCTGCCACTTTTGTACCATTGATATAGGTCCCCAGCACTTCAAATTTTTTCAGGTCTTTTACCACGATAAAATCCGCCGGATCATTTTTCCTGAGCAGGCCCGCATCCAGTGCATAATGCAGCACGGGGTTGATGCATGCTGCTTTCAATACATTGAACAGCGGAATCCCTTTTTCAATGGCCCTTGTGCAGAGTTGATTGATATGTCCTGCCACAAGGCTGTCGGGATGCTTGTCGTCGCTGCAGAACATGATGCTGTCGGGATGATCCTGAAGCAGCGGGATCAAAGCTTCAAAGTTTTTGGCTGCGCTGCCTTCGCGGATAATGATCTTCATTCCGTAGTTCAATTTATCAAGGGCCTCTTCTTTGGTGAAGCATTCATGATCGGTGGTTATGCCAGCATCGATATAGGCTTTGGCCTGTTCGCCTCTCAATCCCGGCGCGTGGCCATCAATGGGCTTGCCTAAACGATGA
>CAYYZJ010000345.1:0-2553 GCA_964475615.1 uncultured Flavitalea sp.
TGTGCTGAAGGAACTGACGAATGCAAATACCATCATCACCAGCCATAACCTGGAACTTTCAGGCGGGGCAGAAAAGATCAGGTATTATGCAGGCATTGGCTTTCTTTCGCAGGACGGTTTGTGGGGGCCAACCAATTACAAACGATATAATCTCACTTCCAATATAGATGCGGATGCTACCCAAACCACCAAGGTGAATCTCTCCATCAACGGCCGTGTGGAAGACCGGAACTATCCTGGAGTTTCTGCCGGCAGCATATTTTACCAGGCATTCAGAACGCCGCCCAATGCTCCGTTGACCTTCAGCAATGGCCTTCCGGGAAGTTATATCGGCCGGTCGGCCGCGGGCAATATCTTCGGAAGCGGTTATACGCAAACGTTAGGATATGTGTTGCTCAACCAGTTGTCTATCGAGCAGCAGTTGCCTTTCATCAAAGGGTTGAGCATAAAAGCGCTGGTGAGCTATGATTTCAATCCCATCAATCCCGGCGATCCGACCAATGCATCGGCGCCGATCACCACGTTCAACAGAACCTGGCTCACACCCATTCTCTTTTATCGCTATGATTCCGCAACCAATACCTATCCGCAGGCAGGCAATGACGGCCCGGCCAAATCGCAGTATTCGGAATCGTACAACCAGAGCCAGGCTTTCACATACCAGGGTTATATCAATTATCACAACAGCTTCGGCAGGCATGATGTGACGGGATTGATCGTGCTGGAAGCCAGGAACATCAAGTCCTCCGTTTTCGGGGCAGGACGGGTAAACTACAATGTGAACGTTCCAGAACTGAATAACGGCAGCTCCAATTCTACCGATATCAACAACAACGGGTATTCAACCGAAGCAAGGCAAAAATCGGCGGTGTACAGGGTTACTTACGCCTATGCCGGCAAATACCTGTTTGAAGCTTCGGGCAGGTATGACGGCAATTATTATTTTGCTCCGGGCCATCGCTTCGGCTTTTTCCCGGCCTTTGCTGCAGGCTGGCGCCTCTCGGAAGAAAAATTCATCAAAGACCGTTTTCCCTGGATCAGCAACCTGAAGATCAGGGGCTCCTATGGCGAATCCGGAGCGCTGGCCGGGCAGCCCTTTCAATACCTGAGCTCATATAATCTCTACGGCAATGCTTCTGTGCTGAATTATACCACCACGCAGGGGCTGTATGAAAATGCACAGGCCAATCCCAACATCACCTGGGAAAGGGCAAAGAAAACAGACCTGGGCCTGGAGGCCAGCTTGTGGAGCGGACTACTGACCGTTGAAGCAGATTATTTCTATGAAAAAAGAACCGATATGCTGTTTGCTCCGACAGTAACAGTGCCTTCGGAATATGGAATAGCATTATCGCAGGTCAATTCAGGAGCCATGAGCAATCATGGTTTCGAGCTGGCCCTGGGCAGCAGCCACCGGTTCTCGAAAGACCTGACCGTTAATGTCAATGCGAATTTCACTTTTGCGAGGAACAAACTGCTGCAGGTATTTGAGACAGATGCCACCTATAACAATCCCAATCGCAGGATCACCGGAAGGCCTTACGGAACGCAATTCGGATACAAGGCCATCGGCTATTTCAAATCCGATGATTTCAATAGCGACGGTACATTAAAGGCAGGCATCGCCACACAGCCTTTCAATGTAACGCTTCATCCCGGCGATATCCGGTATGCCGACCTCTCGGGCCCCGACGGAAAGCCCGACGGCCAGATCGGGCCCGATGATATGACGGTTATCGGATATGCTTCCACTCCGCAGATCACCGCCACTCCAGAGATCATATACGGGTTCACCCCGAGCGTGAGTTACAAACATTTCGACCTGACCCTGCTTTTCCAGGGCGCCGCCCACCGCAATTTTTACTGGGGCATTTATCCGTTCGACAACTCTTCTTCCGCAACCCTGGATGCGCTTGATTACTGGACACCCGACCGCCAGAACGCCGCATATCCCAGGATCACCACGCAACCCACATCCAATAATACGCAGGCCTCTTCCCACTGGATCAGGAACGGGTCCTATTTGAGGTTGAAGACGGGCGAGCTCGGTTATACGATACCGGGAGCCATCATGAAACGGATCAGGATCCAGTCGGCCCGCTTTTATTTGTCGGGACAGAATATACTCACCTGGAGCAAGATCAAAAATTTCGATCCCGAGATCAGCTCTACCAGCGGACAATATTATCCACAGCAAAAAGTGATCTCGGTGGGATTGAACGTAACCTTTTAATCATGCTCTAAACAAAAACACGATGAAAAATATATCCATAAAATTGTTCCACCATTGCGCGCTTGCTGCTTTGCTCATCCTCGGCAGCGATTCCTGTAAAAAATCGCTGGACGATACCCTGGATGTAACGCCGCACGACCGGCTGACCGATGTAACGGTATGGTCGGATGCGGGAACCGCCGATCTTTTCCTGAACGATATTTACGGCCAGCTTCCCGACGGCAATAACTGGTATGATCCTTTCGATAACTGGTCTGATAATTCGATCTGCGGTTATTCCTGGTTGGTATCGCGCACGGAAGCGCAGCAGGCCAACTATA
>CAYYZJ010000346.1:0-5789 GCA_964475615.1 uncultured Flavitalea sp.
CAGCTCGACCTGTTTATCTTCATCGGCAATCCGCAGGAAATTTTATCGGCCTATACTGCGCTCACCGGCAGAAGCCCCTTGCCTCCATTATGGTCTTTCGGATTATGGATGAGCCGGTTCACCTACCGCTCGCAGGAAGAAGTATTGCAGGTGGCAGACAAACTGCGCCAGCATCAAATCCCTGCCGACGTGATCCATATCGATGCAGGATGGTTCGAGAAAGGGATACATTGCGATTACCGGTTCGATCAAAAAAATTTTCCCGATCCGGCTGCCATGACAGCAGCGCTGAAGGATAAGGGATTCAGAACCTCGCTCTGGCAAATACCGTATTACACGGCAGACAATCCCATATTTCCGGAATTGATCGATCAAAAAATTTTTATAAAAGACAGCAAAGGCAATCCCGTCACCGGCGACGCCATCCTCGATTTCTCCAATCCCGGGGCAAAAGCATGGTATGAGCAGAAGATAAATCCGCTGTTTCGTATGGGCGTTTCCGTTATAAAGGCCGATTTCGGCGAAGCGGCTCCGGTGCAGGGTTATTATGCTTCCGGGCGAAGCGGCTTTTACGAGCACAACCTGTATCCGCTGCGATACAATCAATGGCTTTCCGAAATAACGGCAAAAAATACGGGCGAACACATCATCTGGGCGCGCAGCGCCTGGGCCGGAAGCCAGCGTTATCCCGTGCATTGGAGCGGCGACCCCGAAGTGTCGGATACCGGCATGGCCTGCACCCTGCGGGGCGGCCTTTCGCTGGGATTAAGCGGCTTTTCATTCTGGAGCCATGATATCGGCGGATTTTCCGCTGCTCCTGAAGAAGAGCTGTTCAGGCGCTGGGCATTTTTCGGATTGCTGAGCTCGCATAGCCGCATCCACGGACTTCCGCCGCGCGAGCCCTGGGCGTTCAGCGAACATTTTTTGAATGTGTTCAGAAAGATCGCTGAGCTCAAATACCGGCTCATGCCTTATGTGTACACGCAGGCAGCAAAGGCATCGAGGAACGGATGGCCTTTGCTCAAGGCGCTGCTGCTGAACTATCCTGAAGATCCGGTAAGCTGGCATATCGAGGATGAGTATTTATTGGGAGATGATATACGGGTTGCACCGGTCATGGAGAAGAATAAAAGAAACAGGGCCGTTTATTTGCCCGATGGGAACTGGATAGATTACCAGACCGGAAAAATCTACGAAGGAAAAAAATGGTGGAGAATAGAAACGGGCGAGCTGCCCGGCATCATACTGGCAAGAAGCGGAAGCCTGATACCGCATATCGGGCTTGCTCAATCCACTGCATTCATGGACTGGCGGAAAATAGAATTGATCGCTTTTTCGGAAGACGATCATGCATCAGGAAATTTTTATTTTCCGGATGCAGACAATATCATTTCACTGAAGGCAAAACGTTCGGCAGCAGGATGGAAACTGGTCAATGCAGAAATGGCAACCCGGTTTACGATCAAAGCGTTCGGCGAATGATCATCAGTTCGCTCCTTCAAATAACAGGGGGAAGAAGCGGCCCTGCATTTTTTCTCCCTTATGGATCACCGGCACTCCGTTAAGCAGCGGCTGATCGCTATCCGATCTAACGCCGTCTGCAAAAACATTGATCACAAAAGCCCTTCTGGGCCTTGCGCTTTTATTTTCGCCCGAACCATGAAGCGTGAGCGGATGATGAAAGATGGCTTCGCCTGCTTTTGTTTCAACAGGCACCGGATGGAACTGCGCCTGTTGCTCCGGCGTCAGGTAATCCATGATGCCCATGAGGTCGCCGGCAAGCTCGGGTTTGTCAAGCAGCCCCCAGCGAAAGCTTCCGGGCACATATTGAAGGCATCCGTTCTCGACGGTGGAATCATCCAGTCCGCACCAGCAGGTAAGATGTGCAATGGGCTTGGTGCGCGTCCAGTAGGAATAATCCTGGTGCCAGGCCACTACGCCGCCTTTTTTGGCAGGCTTATAAAACAACTGGTCGTGCCAGAAACGTACGGGCATATTGCCCAGCAACTGGCTTGCAGCCATCAGGAAGCGCGGGTTCCAGAGTACATCGTGAAAGCCGGGCGTGATGCGCCAGGCGCCGAGCGAATGAAATAAAATGGTATTGGGATCGCCGGATTCATTGCTGTGGAACTCATAAAACAATTCATGTCCGGGATGATTTTTGTCGGTGAGGGTGTCGAGCTCATTGCGCAGTCTTTCTATCTGCGCATCGTCGAGCATTTTGATTCCGCCGAGATAACCGTTTTCATTGAAAAATGCAACCTGCTCGGGGCTGAGCCGGTACTCGTCCCATTCTGCTTTGTTCCTGGGCCAGCGGAACATATCGCTGATGAGTTCATGAACGGTGCTGAGGTCTTTTACTTCCATGGCAAACATTGTTTTATTACAAGGTAAAATTAATAAAACAACCCAGGAGAAAAGTACCTGTTAACATTTTTTTTCTTGAACATTGAGTGTTGAACATTAAGTACCTTGAGTGTTGAATATTGAGTGTTGAGTGTTGAATGTTTAAAACACTCAATATTCAACACTCAACACTCAATGTTCAAGTATAACTCTTACCATTGCTTTCCGTTCTTATTACTCTTGGCGTGTTTGGTAAGATTGAAATTCCTGGAAATATTAAACCCGAAATAAATATCCCCATTGCCCCAGGCGCCTGTGGTTTGCGCAATGTATTGCGTTTCCATCATGCTCTGCGAATTGGAGAATACAAGCTGGAACACATGGCCGCCGGTTTCAATATCCCATCCCAGTGAAAAGGAATCATGCACTTTGGTGGAGACCACCTGTCCGCCGGGAAGATAATTGTATTCGGCATTGATGCTCATACGCCTGGTGATCTTCATGCGGGCGCCTGCGCCGATGGCAAACAGGTCGTTCTTGTCGCCGGTGGTGGGCACGAGGTTATAATGGAGATAAGTGGGCGCCAGTTGAACGGAAAGCCTGCTGCTGATCTTGCGGGCGATCAGCAATTGTGCGGCATAAGCCGTCCGGTATCGCGCATCGAGATAGGGCTTGTCGGTATATTTCTGGGTATAGTTGGTGATCTCGCCCAGCACACTAACGCTGACGGGTATACGATTGCTGCCGTCGGTTTGCCGGAGCAGCTTGTATTTGAGATAGCCGTCGAAGGTTTTCTGGGCAGAGCTTCTTCCGATGCCTACGGCAAGCCGGTCGGTGATGCCGTAATCGAGCCCGAGGCGGAGCGTGGCATTGTCGAGGCCGAAGAAATTATAGGCTCCGCTGTTGAGCTGGCCGAAACGGTGCTGTATCACGAAGCTCAGCGCGCCGGCTGCAGGCGCTTCTATGGTCTGCATATTGATGATATGCGTGGCCTTGAACGTGCCGGTAACATAAAACGGCTTTTCATGAACGGCCATGGAATCGTTGAGCATGCGGAGCAGGGAGCTGTCCTGCGCACGGGCCGCTTTGATCAATACGATACAATAAAACAGGCAGGTGATTTTTTTCATGGATTATTTATTTACGGCATTACATTCGATCTGGACATGAACGGTTATTTGGGATTCGATCTTATCCCTGACGAGTGAAGGGATGCTGATATTAAAATCTTCCGGCTTGAGCTTGAAATCGGAGCGCCCGCTCAGCTTTCCTTTGCTGATCTCGATCAGGGCAGGCTCTTCGATAGGGCGGGTAACATTGTGAAGGGTGAGATTGCCTTTGACCGTGATATGATAAACACCATCCTTATTAAGATCGACATCACCGGTATAGGTGCCTACGAAGCTGGCTTTGGGATATTTATCGCTCTCTACATAATTCTCGTTGAAATGCTCCTGCATGAGCTCCTTGCGGAAAATAAAACCTTTCAGCAATGCGCTGAATGCCAGATTTTTTTTACCGGCATCGATAACAGCATATACCTGGTTGTTCTCGGCCTTGATGTCTTCCAGCGATGTTTTGGAATAGAACCCGATAAATCCGGTACGGGTCATATATTGCTGTGCATGCGTTTTTGCGGATACAGATGCCATCAATAAAAAAAATACAATGGTCTTTTTCATGATCGGTTATTTGGAGAATGATTAATTATTTTGAGCGCCCTGGTGCACCCAGGCCACGATTTTATTGACCTGGCAATCAGGCATCTTGGGTTGCCCGTAAGGCATGGGATTATAACCGGCAGCAAAGGTTATATTGCCGACCAGGTAACCGTTATCCGCATACGTTTTCAGATTGCTGTATCCGTCCAGGCTGATCCCTCCGCTGCCGGCAGTATTGCCGTTTCCGTGGCAGCCATAGCAATACGACTGGAGAATGGGAATGATGTCTGACGAATAGCTTACACTGGTAGTATCGCAGGTGCTCGTTCCGGTGGAAAGCTTGTCCTCGCTGGCTTTTGAGCAGGCGAATATCATCAGGCTCATAAAGACAACCAGCAGCAGGAGACTGTAAACGGTATTTTTCATCATGCTTCATTTAGGGTATAAAAAAATAGGAATATCATTCTTCTATCACACAATCCACGAGGTTCACGTCCATCAGCATGCCGGAGCATTTTCCTTTGATGGTAACCTGCGATCCTTTGGAAGGTAACGGCTTTTTGCTGCCGTTATTACTAAAGCTGCAGTTGACGCCGCCGGCAGGCTGGCCTGCATCCAGCAGCAAGCTTGTAATGCCGGATGATTGCTGAACGTCCGAAACGGTTCCTTTTACTTCGATCACTTTATCGAGGAATCGTTTGTTGGCTGCATTTTCATCGTGTTGATATTGATTGTACAGTTCAACCGCATCGATGGTCAGCGCAGGCTTGATGCCCGAAGCATCGCGGTGCGGCTTGTCATACCAATACCAGGCTATTCCCGCCAGGATGAGTATCAGCCATACTATCCCGGCGATGACAAAATATTTTTTTTTCATCGCTTGATTGTTGTGGTGAACTGCTTACAGAATGGAATGAAGGTCATTCCCAGGCAGTATCAACAGCATGATTATCATGCCTCGGTATAAGTAAATACGGGGAAAGTAAATAAAGGTTGCCAGTCTTTGAACTGGGATGAATGGGAAAGGGATTAATTTTGTCTGAACTGGGATGAGTGGGATTTTTGGGATGCATTGGAAAGGGATTATTTTTTCGATGAATCCGATTCATCCTTTTCCCAAAAATCCCATTCATCCCATAAATCCCAGTTCAAAGACTATCCCCATTCCTGATCTCTTCGCTGGCTGTTTTTACGAGCTGGTCGCCTTCATTAAGATTGCCGTAGACCTCTACTTTGTCTCCGGCCTCGCGGCCTTTTTTGACGTCGACCCAGTTCGCTTTGTGATCCTGCACACGGATCACGAACACTTTTTCGGTGGAGTTCACCAGCGCTGTTTTGGGGATCACGAATGTGCTGTCCTGCGCAGGAAGCGGAATATGCACTTCGGCCACCATGCCGGGCAGCAGCTTTTTGTCGTTGTTGATCACATCCATTTCTATCCTTTCGGCGCGCAGCCTGTTGTCGAGCGCACCTGCCAGGCGTTTAACCGTTGCCGTGAATTTGCGGTCGGGAAACGCTTTTACGGAAAAGCTCACCTGCACTTTGTTGTTGAAATAAGCGGTGTATGCTTCGGGAACGGCAATGACTAACCGAAGTCTTTTCTGTTCCTGCAAAGTGAAGAGCGGAAATTCCGATCCTTTGCCCGAAGGCCCCACATAGGCGCCGGGGTTGACGTTGCGGGCGCTGATCACTCCGCTGAACGGCGCACGGATCTCCAGGTAATCCCTGGTGTCGGCGATCTCCTTATAGGCCGATTTGGCGGCATTGAGCTGGGCCAGGTCC
>CAYYZJ010000347.1:0-5137 GCA_964475615.1 uncultured Flavitalea sp.
TCAAAGACCTCGATGAAGCGGCTCCAGGTCATTGCATCCTCGCCAGCAATACTTCCTCCATCTCCATCACCAAAATAGCGGCAGCCACCACGCGGCCCGGATCGGTGATCGGCATGCATTTCATGAACCCGGTTCCGGTAATGAAACTCGTTGAGGTCATCAACGGATATGCCACTAAAAAAGAAGTGAGCGAAACGGTTTGCGATCTGGCAAAAAAGCTGGGAAAGATTCCCTGCGTGGTGAACGATTATCCCGGCTTTATTGCCAACCGCATCCTCATGCCCATGATCAATGAAGCCATATACAGCCTGTATGAAGGCGTTGCAGGCGTGCAGGAGATCGACACCGTCATGAAGCTGGGCATGGCGCATCCCATGGGCCCGCTGCAACTGGCGGATTTCATCGGGCTGGATGTATGCCATTCCATACTAACGGTCATGCATGATGGATTTGGCAATCCCAAATACGCGCCCTGTCCCTTGCTTGGCAATATGGTCGCTGCAGGATACCTGGGGGTAAAAAGCGGGGAAGGATTTTATAAATACCTTCCCGGCAGCAAAGACCTGGTGGTCAGTGAACGCTTTTTATAATTTCGGCGCCAGTAATTTATACAGCACCGGCGTAACCACTCTTGTCAATAAAGTAGAGCTCAGCAATCCCCCGATGATCACCAATGCCAGTGGAGAATACAGCGGATTGTGCTCGAGCACCAGCGGGATCAACCCGCCGATGGCAGTGAGCGTGGTCAGGATAATAGGCACAAAACGCGTTTCGCCGGCTTCCTGTATTGCATCGTCCAGGCTCATTCCTTTCCTTCTCAACTGGTCGGTATAATCCACGAGCAGGATGGAGTTCTTCACTTCAATCCCGATCAATGCAATCAGGCCGATCACTGCAACAAATGAAAACGTATTTCCCGAAAGCAATAAAGCAAACACAGCGCCGATAATGCCCAGCGGTACGACCGACAATACGATCAGCGTTCCTTTAAACGTTTTAAACTCCAGGATCAATACGCCCAGTATGCCGAATACAGTGATGAGGATAACGGTGCCCAGTCCCCCGAAGCTCTCCTGCCCTGCTTCCACATCGCCGGCAGCCATATAGGAAGCGCCGGCAGGAAAAGGCATGCGGTTGAGTTCCTTTAAAATGCCTTCAGTAACCTTTGCCGTATTATAACCGCTTTGCACAAACGCAGTGACCACGGTGTACCTGTCCTTATCGAAATGCTTGATGGTGGTGGGCGAAGCCTGGAACTGGATATCCGCCAACTGGCTCAACGGGATCAAAGCGCCGTTGAACGAGCTTACATATACTTTCTGGAACACGTCGAAAGTCTGTTTATTGTTGCGCGGCAGACCGATATTGATATTGTATTCATCGCCGTTGTCTTTACGGAAAGTGCCGATATTGAGGCCGGTAACGGCCATGCGTATGGTACGGTCGATTTCGCTGATGGCAACCCCGAGCAGGCCGGCTTTTTCCTTATTCACTTTTACCTTGATATCGGTCTTTACCGTGGTCAGATCATTGTTCACGTACATCGTGCCGGGCGTCCTTTTCAACAGGTCTTCTACTTTGAACGAAAGAGCGCGCAGTGTATCCAGGTCTTCGCTGAAAAGCCTGATGGCGATGGGAGCTTCAACAGGAGGGCCCTGCTCGAAATCCTTGACTTCGATTTTGGCATTGGGATAGTTCCTGAACTTCAACCGCAATGCATCGATCAGCTTTTTCTTTTTATCGGGAGGCGTATCCTTCAACTGAACGATCAGTTGCGCAGTATTGTCCGCATACCCGACCGGTACAACGTTATAGTATATGCGCGGATTGCCGTGGCCGGTATTGGTGGTATAATTTTTAAGACCGGGAATATTTTTGATATTGTCCTCTACGTACCTCGCCACGGAATCCGTTCTGGCCAGGCTGGTGCCCAGCGGCGTTTCAATATTGATCATGAACATGGGCTTTTCAGAAGCCGGAAATATGCTGAAGCCTACTACCGGAACCAATGCCAGCGAACCAAGGAAGATCAATGCCGCTATCAGCAGCGTCATCAACGGCCTGGCAATGGCGGCATGCAGCAGTCTTTTGTAAGAGCCGCCGATCAGGCGTTTCAGGCCGCGCAGAAAAAGATTGCCTTCCGGATTTTCATGATTGCTCAGTATGCGGCTCGATAAAAAGGGAATGATGGTAAGTGAAACAAATAAAGAGGCCAGCACCGTGGCCACTACCGCCGCAGGCAGGCTGCGGATAAAATCGCCCGCGCCTTCGGGAAGAAAAAGCAGGGGAAGAAAAGCAAAGATCAGGGTAGCCGTGCATCCCAGTACCGCAAGCCCGATCTGCCTGGTGGCCGCCATGGCAGCTTCCCTCCTGCTATAACCCATGCGGAGAAAACGCTCGATATTTTCCACCACCACAATGCTGTCATCAACAAGCAAGCCAAGCGCCACTACAAAACCGACAATGCTTAACTGGTTGATGGTAAATCCGCAAACATCCAGCAGGAACAAGCCAATGGCAAGCGATAACGGAATGGACACCATCACCACCAGACTGGCCCTTGTGCCCAAAGGCAAAAGGGTGATCAGCACAAGAAAAATAGCAATGGCAAAATCCCTGCTGAACCCGCCGAGCCGGCGCCGCACGCTTTCTGCATTGTTGAAGCTCTGCTCGAAGCTGATATTCCCGGGCAATTCTTTTTTGAACTGATCCAGCACAGGCTGCATCTGTTTTTCCACGTCAAAAATATTCGTACCCATTTTTCTGCTGGCTGTTACGAATACGGCGCGTTTGCCATTCAGTCTTGCAATATAATTCTGCTCCTCATAATCAAACTGCACGTCTGCAATGTCCTTTACATAGATCAGCTTGCCGCCGGATGCACTCACTATGCTGTTGGCGATCTCATTCACTGCCTTATAATCGCCGCTCGTTTTGATATTGAATTTCTTTGATCCCATCTCCACACTGCCGCCGGGAATATTTACATTTTCATTTTGAATGGCAGCGATCACTTTGCCTAACGGAATTTTTTCCTGCGACATTTTTTCGAGATTGAGGCTTATCCTCACCTGCTGCTGCGGAAATGCCCAGTTGTCCACATTCTTCAGCGACTTTATTTTTTCAAGCCGCTCCCTCAGCTTTTTACTCCATTCTTCCAGGTCTTTATATGGAGCCGTTTCGCTCATCAGGGCGATCTGGGAAATGTTTACATCGCTGGGACTGAATTTGAGCACGTCGATGCTCAGGATATCCCTGGGCAAGTCGCCTCTCAGCGCATCGATCTCGCGGACAAGATCCTGGTATTTTTTATCGGCATTGGTTTCATATTTGAACTCGATGGTGATTACCGCAAACCCATCCTCGATCCTCGTGCGGATGCGCTTGATATCATCCAGCTCATTGACCTTTTTTTCGATCGGATCAACCACCAGTTGCTCCATATCCTTGGGACTGGTGCCCGGATAAATGACCACCGTATTGAATTGCGGCGACTGGAAATCAGGATCCTCGCCGCGCGGCATGTGCAGCAGGGAATTGACGCCGATGGCAATCAGCATCACAAACACAATGAGTGTGAAGGGATAGTTCTTTACAGAAAAGTCGGTTATTTTCATCGCAATAAATTTTGGGGATTAGAAACTACCTGGCAAGCTTTACCCTGGTGTTTTCGGTGAGGTATCCCAGTCCGTCGGTAATCACTTCATGAATGCCGTCCAGCCCGCTCAGGGCAATGGAATCCTTGTCGATGGAAACAATTTTTACTTTATGCCTGTTGACCGATTGCTGATCCGGGTTTAACGTAAATACATAACCGATCTTTCCGTCGGCTTCTGACAATGCCTCTACGGGCACCCTGGCCAATTGCTGCGCCGACCTGGATTGGAGCTGGATATTGGCGAACAGTCCCGGTGCAAATTTTCTGCCTTGCGGAAATACCTGCACTTCTGTTTCATACGTTCCGCTGAGCGGATCGGCCACCGAAGCTATTTTGCTGATGCGGCCATGGAAGGCTTCATCCGGGTAAGCATCGATATGAATGGCGGCTTCATTTCCTTTCTGAAGCAACACCCAATCCTTGTCGCTGACGCCGAAGCGCACTACCCAATCATTGCCTGCTGTTCCGTTCATGACAAGTACAGGAGCGCCGGCGCCGGCATATTCGCCTTCGTTCATGATCTTCTGGCTGATGGTTCCGTCGGCAGTGGCTTTGATCTGCGCATATTGCCGGTTGAACTGGGCAATGCGCAGCCCTTCCTTCGCAACCTTATCCTGGGTTTGCACATTTTGATATTGCTCCAATGTGGCTGCGGTATCTTCAAAGAGACTGCGCACCCGGTTCAGATCGCGGGCGGTCTTCTCCGAATTTTGGGCAGCCTGCTTTACCTGCGCATCGATCTCCGTGAGATCGAGCGTGGCCAGCAATTGGCCTTTTGAAACATGATCTCCTTCTTTTACATAGATCCTGGATATGATGCCGCCGATCTTGAAGGACAGTTTTGCTTCGCTGGTGGATGCCATCTTGCCGGAATAGTTCAGCACCGGCGACCAGCTTACAAAAGAAACCGGAACGGTTCTTACTGCTACCGGATCTTCTTCCCTGGCTGCTCCTGCCCTGGTTCCACAGCCAGCTGCAAATAATACCGGAACGGCAAAAAGCAGGAAATAAGGAATTGCGCTTGGTTTCATAAAACAGTTTTTGAATGTTATAGTATGCGTTTGAGCTTGTGTTGATGTTTATGGCCGGAGCGGATAGGTGGCTCTCACTCTTTCCAGCTCGGCGGCGCGGTTCAGTGCGTCGAGCTGCGTAAGCGAATACCTGATCTCTGCATTGGTCATCTGCGTGCGGGCGTCGATCAGCTCTATCTGCAGGGCCTGGCCTTGCTGGTAGCGGCTTTGGGTTAAACGAAAAGCTTCTCTTGCGCTGATCACCTCATCATTGGCGCTGTGCATGGATTCGAGCGCTGACTGATAACTGTTATAGGTGGTGATCACCTGCAGCAGCAATTGCTTTTCCGTATTGCTGTACTGGTTTTCGATGGCGTCGATATCCACCTGAGCCTGTTTTGCTTTCAACCTGTTGTCGTTGCCATGGAAAATATTCCATTGCAGTTGCAGTCCGGCCAATTGGTAAAAT
>CAYYZJ010000348.1:0-1895 GCA_964475615.1 uncultured Flavitalea sp.
TCCGCGACGCCCTGCTGGAGCTCTGCGTGAGGATAGACCTCAACGGCTTCGATACCATCGATATCGTGGGCACGGGAGGCGACGGCAAGAATACATTCAATATCTCCACCCTCGCCTGCTTCATCGTGGCCGGGGCCGGACAAAAAGTGGCCAAGCACGGCAATTACGGCGCATCCAGCATCAGCGGCGCATCGAATGTGATGGAGCAACTGGGATATAAGTTCAAGAACGATGCGGGCCGCCTGAAAAAAGAAGTGGATGAAGCTGGTATCTGTTTCCTGCATGCCCCGCTTTTTCACCCTGCATTGAAGGCGGTAGGGCCTGTTCGCAAAAACCTGGGCGTAAGGACTTTTTTCAATATGCTCGGGCCTATGGTGAACCCGGCATTTCCCAGGTTCCAGCTTGTTGGCGTATACAATCTCGAAATGGCGAGAATTTATAATTATTTATTGCAGCAAACAGAAGGGAAGTTCACCATTATCCATAGTTTGGATGGATACGACGAAATTTCGCTGACCGGAGAGATCAAGGTAATTTCGAATGAAGGAGAAAAGATCATGACGCCGGAACAACTGGGAAAACGCGCCGTGGAAGCAGAATCCATTTACGGAGGAAATTCTGTTGAAGAGGCAGCCAGAATATTTACCAGGATACTGAAGGGCGAAGGCACCTGGTCGCAGAATGCAGTAGTGCTGGCCAATGCGGCCATGGCCCTGCATTGCACCGGGGCATTCAACGATTATGAAGCTTCCTATCATGCCGCTGTGGAAAGCCTGGAGAGCGGTAAGGCATACACGGCATTGCAGAAATTAATTTCATTACAATAGCATGAATATTCTCGATACCATCATAGCCCATAAAAAGACCGAGCTCAGCGAACGGCGATCAAAAGTGAGCGGCACTGCACTTGAAAAAGCCCCTTTTTTTTCACGACAGACCCTTTCATTGAAAAAATTTCTGCTTGATGAAAGCAAAACCGGCATCATTGCGGAGTTCAAGAGAAAATCGCCGTCGAAAGGAATGATCCACGAAAAAGCCGATGTGGCCGAGATCACGCATGCTTATTATCGGCATGGCGCTTCCGCGCTTTCCGTGTTGACGGATGAATCTTTTTTCGGCGGCAGCGCCGAAGACCTGATGAAAGCCAGGAAGAACCCGCTTCCCATCCTGCGCAAGGATTTCGTGATCGATGAATACCAGATCATCGAGGCCAGGGCCATGGGGGCCGATGCCATCCTGCTGATCGCTGCCTGCCTCGACCCCGAAACGGTAAGCAGGCTGGCCGCCTTTGCCAAAAGCCTGCAACTGGAAGTGCTGCTGGAAATACATGACGAGGAAGAACTGGAGCATATCAGCGACGCCATCGACCTGGTAGGCGTGAATAACCGCAACCTGAAAACATTTTCGGTTGACCTTGACCGTTCGATAGCGCTGAGCAGCAGGATCCCGCCTGACAAGATAACCGTAGCCGAAAGCGGGATCAATGACGTGAACAATATCCGTTACCTGAAAAATTTCGGGTTCAGGGGATTTCTGATCGGCGAGCATTTCATGAAAGCACCCGATCCGGCGATTGCTTTTGCCTCATTCGTTAACCAGCTAAAACAAAGGTCTCAATGAGAGTAAAAGTATGCGGCATGACGCAGCTCGACCAGGTTAAAAAGCTCGATGAAATGGGATTGGATTTTGCCGGCTTTATCTTTTATCCGAAATCGCCGCGGTATGTCGGAAAACACATCAAGGGCGAACAACTGAAAAAAGCCAAACTGCGGCTGGGCAAGGTGGGCGTTTTCGTGAATGCTCCATACGACGAAGTGATGAGGCATGTGGATGAATACGGATTGGATATGGTTCAACTGCATGGCGATGAAACGCCCCGCCTCTGCGACCAGCTC
>CAYYZJ010000349.1:0-1664 GCA_964475615.1 uncultured Flavitalea sp.
AAGTATTGAAATCGATGCGATGGGATTTTACCCTGCTGTAGGCATTCTGGATAAAGCGCATGGAATCCGCCTTGAGATCGGCCGAATCGGTAACGGGAGGATGTATTCCTGTAGTGTCTTTTCTTGCAATGGCTTTTTGAATCTTTTTTGCGGAGCGGCAGGAGGGATAAAAAACAACCGACGAAACCAGGAATAACAGGATCAGGAGGCGGGTTATATATTTCTTTTCACTGTTTCTTCGTTGGTACATGTTATTTATGATTTACCGGTATGACCGAATCCTCCCTCATTGCGAACCGTTGTGTTCAATGCTTCAACCGCTTCCCAATTCACCTTTTCTACCTTGTGTATAACGAGCTGGGCTATGCGATCGCCGGAATGGATAACCTGTTCCCCGGACGAAAGATTGATCAATATCACCCTGAGCTCGCCGCGGTAATCCGAATCGATGGTGCCGGGTGAATTGAGGCAGGTGATGCCCTGGTTGATGGCCAGCCCGCTGCGCGGACGCACCTGCGCTTCATATCCGTCCGGAATCTCAAGATATAAACCCGTAGGTATCAATTTGCGTTCCAGCGGCCCGAGCACGATCGATTCCGGAATGTACGCCCGGATGTCCATCCCGGCTGCTCCTGCCGTTGCATATTCCGGCAAGGGATTGGCCGACCGGTTGACGATCCTGATTTTTAATTTCGACATGCGCAAAAGTAAGGATGTAATTCAAATCTTCCTCAACAGCACCGTTGCATAGGCGGCAAGCCCTTCTCCCCGGCCTACAAATCCCATTTGTTCGGTTGTAGTGGCTTTGATGGAAACATCATCTTTTTCTATTTCAAGGATCCCAGCAATGGTCTTACGCATCTCCTCCGTATGAGGCTTGATCTTGGGCGCTTCCAGGCAAACCGTTGAATCGATATTCACTACCTGGTATCCTTTTTCCCTGATCAAGGAATGGGTTTGCTGAAGCAGGATCTTGCTGTCGATATCCTTATACCTGCTGTCGGTATCCGGAAAATGAATGCCGATATCGCCCAGGTTCAGCGCGCCCAGCAGGGCATCGCATATTGCGTGCAGCAATACATCGGCATCGCTGTGCCCCAGCGCGCCGCGATGATGCGGAATATGCACGCCGCCCAGCCAGAGTTTCCTGTTTTCCGTTAACCGGTGAAAATCTATACCGAACCCGATCCTGTACGACATGAATTTGGTTTGATGAAAAGAAAAGCGTCCCGCTCTCGATAACCAGGACGCTTCAAAGATCTGTTTTTTAGTATGATTATTCAGTGCTTTGATTTCCGCCATTGTCCTCGCCGCCATTGAGATCGAATATCAATCCGAAGCGGATGGTATTGGAAAGCGGGTTGCGTGTAACTCCATTGCCGGAAGGGATGAGGTAAGAAAAGTTCAGCCCGAGCACATTATATTTAAGCCCAACACCCAGCGTAAAATATTGCCTTCCGCCCTGGTTCTTGGCTTCATAAAAATAACCGGCCCTGAAAAAGAACTGGTCATTGTATCCGTATTCACCGCCTATTGAAAAATTATAGGCGCTGTTGCTGAAAGACTTGAACCAACTGCTGACCACGGTCTGCTTATGATAGTCGGCAAGGCCTGCTGAATCGGAAGGAGCGGAAGGCACCAGCAGCTTGTTGCCTTCGATGCCG
>CAYYZJ010000350.1:0-5797 GCA_964475615.1 uncultured Flavitalea sp.
CCCAGTATTTCATCCGCTGGCGTGCTTCAGCACCGAAATGCAGATTCCAAAATTTTTTACTGTGTCTCAGATTTACAATAATATGTAGGGCCTCGGCCGCGAATTCCTGCAGTTCTTCCTCTGACTGGAGTTTAAGCATAATCATATATAATTATTGAAATGGTAATTCACTGATGACAGGTTGATATCCATTAATGGAGCTTGGGGCTACTGCACCAACGGTGTCGATCATCCCGGATTTCCAAAAATGAGCGGGCACCGGGGTTATCATTCCAAGCATTTCGGGGTCATGTTCCAGTAGCAGCTCTCGCTCTGGTGGTACAAAATCCGGACGCAAAAAAACAAAAGGGCGTCCAGTGCTTTTCACATCAATTCGTTTGGTTTCCTGGCCGCCATCGGAATATATTGTATGTAACTTTGGATAACTGTATCGCTTGACCTTATAATTCTTTTTACCTGTTCCATCCGGTTCCCAATATTGTTCCAGCTTCATCTGTTCCCGCAGGATCTCCAGGACATATTTTTCCTCATACCGGTTATTAAAGAATTCCCGGCGGATATCGGAAATGGTCATAGTAATAATATTTTCAGAAAAATCTTCAAACATGATTTGGATTTTGGTGCGGATTTCTTTTTCCACGGTGCTTTTGCTGCTCATGATCACTTTTTTCAGGGCATCGGTGATCAGCAGACTCTCGGCAAACCACATCCGGGTTTCTTTTTCGGTGGACATTTTTCGATTATTCAGGAAGTGCAGAAATGAAGGTATTTCCTCGACGAGTTTTTTTTCAAGGTCAACGATTTCCTTATGCGGCTTTTTTATCTTTCGCACCCAATAGCGAATATCTTCTTCGGTGGCGTAAATGAAATTATCCTCATTGTTGGTCAGCATGATGAATTTGCCAAAGAACTCGATTTCGACCTGGTCGCGGCCTTTCTGGTTCATCGTAATCCGGTCCGCAGTGCTCAGGCTTTTGATACGCTCGACAATAACTTTTTTTTCTATAAATGCTTCATCGCAGGCAATGATCAGCTTTGTACTCCAAAAGCCATTGAAATCATTACTTAGATCGGCATTGCCTACTATGGCCATATTATTTCGGAAAAGCTGTTTCAGCCATTTGGCAAAAGTGCTTTTGCCGGTTTTATTGTCTTTACTGACTAAACAGAGAATGGGCAGGATCTGTGTAGGCCGCTGATAAAGGAGCTGCATATAGTCCAGGCCCAGTTCGTAATGCTCTTCAAAAATATGGCGTATAAACTCTAGCGTCATGGAACAATCTCCATCTTCAGGTTCCCATTCGAAACGACTATACATGTTATAGCAATTATGGATCACCTCCTGGTAATTGATATGGTCAGGAACGTTACAAAACGCCTTATACTTGTGGATATGACTTATAAAGTTTTTGCCATGATCATCAGATATCGTGCTTTTGGCCCGGCGGTGCAATTGTAATTCCAGGTCCTTATATTTATTGGGCACCGATACTTTTTCATAATAATCATCCCCCACGCGAATATAGTTTTTGCTGGCTGCAGGGATGATTACCTCACACTCTCCTTTATCTGGGTTGTATTTGTACTGGGTTCCAAAATAAATGAAACGGCGGTCTTTAATTGCTTCCTGGTGATGCAAATAAAAATTGGTAGCATTTTCAAGAGCAAGATGCTGTTCGAGCTTTTTCAGTCCGAAAGAGATATTGATCTTGGTAAAATATATACCAGGCTTACTGAAAGCCAATAGGTCCGTATTGAGCACCTGCCGGGTGATTTTCTTAGCTTCTGCCAAGTGCCTTCCCTGGCTCATTATAGATTCACCAGACTGACATAGCCCTTTAAAATGAACATCAGTCATTGCCTGATAAATATCATCGAGGCCTTTCGGATGGCCTTCTACTGAATCGCTATTAATATGCGCGAAATAAAGCGATATCTCCTGATCCTTCAGGTAATCTTTAAGCAGTTCTTTGATACCCCGGGCCGATGAAAAAAAGTTATTGGGACGGATGCTGATGTCCTTTTCTTCCTGTAATGCGCTGGAACTTATATTAGTACAATCGCCATCGTACAGGAGTACTACATTTTCGACGCGGCAACGAATGATCAGATCAATAATATCTCGGTGGAGCTGCATGGATTCCTTATCCCTGTAGGTACTGATACTGGTTAACCCAACGATATCCAGGCCATTGATCCATCCGCTGATCGCTTTTTTGTATCCTTCGGTAAGAAAAAGCGTATTGATCGAAAGGC
Source organism: uncultured Flavitalea sp. (assembly GCA_964475615.1). Taxonomy (GTDB): domain Bacteria; phylum Bacteroidota; class Bacteroidia; order Chitinophagales; family Chitinophagaceae; genus Puia. The sequence continues at coordinate 2,257 of CAYYZJ010000350.1, forward strand.
CATCCTGGAACTTTTGAAGTAAACCTGGGGGAAAAAATGGTCGGGTGCCTACTCCTTTGGGAATATTGTATTTCATCATCTTGCCATCCTTGCTATTGATGACAGGGGTTCTATATCGAATAACCTTGTAAGGAACTTCCTTTCCGTTCTTTTGATAGGTAATGACGAAGCCATTGATATCGGTGACGATAAATTCGATATTACCATCGGCATCTTCGGTTAGTATAGGAATGGTTTCCGATTGGGAATTTCGATTCAGCCATTTCACCGTGATCTTGTTATTATTACGGGAAAGGCCAATAGCCCGTAATATTTCTTTCAAATAAGAACCAATGCGATGGGAAGGGGTTGATCCAGGTTCTGCGATAATTTGATTTTTTTCTTCCGGATTTTGTTTTTTGGCTGGTTTTGCTTTCGGCATTTCCTCCGGAATGAAAATGTTATAAAAATTGGCCAACCATTTAAGTGCGGCTGGATAATCCAGGTTCTCTTTATCCATGAGAAAGGAAACCGCATCCACACCTCCTTTACCGCAACCAAAGCATTTCCAAATACCTTTAGCTGGAGAAATATTGAATGAAGGCGTTTTTTCGTTATGGAACGGACATAGCCCGGTATAATCTTTGCCTTTCTTTTTGAGTTGCGTGTATCTGCCAATAATTTCAATAAGGTCAGCCTTTTGTTTTATTTGCTCAGCTACATCTTCAGGGATATACATGGATTTAATAATAATTAGGAAGTAAAATGTTTATTAAAAAGATCTATGAATGCTATTTCCGCTGTGTGTGATTGGAAGGGATTATCCACATCAAACAAAAATTAGTAAGTTTCAAAAAATGCCCCCTGAAGCGTATGAAAATACCAGGGGCCTAACGATTACTTATTTCTGCGGCAGTTTAAAGTCCTTTGCAGCTATGGACTGTTCGTTAAATAAATTCGAACCGTTCGTTATCTTTTATAATAGTGGTCTCGAAAGGAAATCCGGATTTTGGAATACGTTGGATAAGATCAATAAGAACCGTGGAGGAAGTAAAGATCAGTCGTTTGGTGCTCTCCAGCTCGATTTGCAGGTAAAGGCATTTACTATTATCTGCGCCATATTTTGAATCCTCCAGGCGATAATCATGGACGATAATTTTCCGATTGAGCACCCGGTCAATTTTTATTTTATCACCGACAAGGCTTTGCAAGGCTGGCTTGATACCAAAGTCTTTAAATTGATTCATGAAGTAATTTTTTGAGTAAATGATTACTGTTGCAATGGACAGCCCAACCCATATAAGAAGCGATTGAGGCCTTGTTTTTTCTTCGGGCGATCATTCTGGCAAAATTCTTTTTTATTGACTTGCGCAAAAGGACATGAGAATGAAAAAAAATATAGCCTACGAAATCAATGCCACGCTGATCAACTGGAAAAACCTGATAATTGCTTTTAATTTTCAGGTCCAACTTTTCCTGTAAATAAGTGCGAATATCAAAAAGTAATTGATGAAGAAATGGCTTGTCTCCGGCAAGAATTACGATATCATCCGCATAACGGAAATAATATTGTACCTGCTTGGTTTCTTTGATCCAATGATCAAATCCAGTTAAGTAGATATTGGCAAAATATTGGCTGAGATAATTACCAATGGGAAGGCCTGGCGCACTATCGATGATCTCATTTAAAAGCCATAAAAGCCCTTCGTCCTTAAATTTTCTATTGAGGATGCCTTTTAATATTCGATGATTAATACTCGGATAAAATTTACGTATATCTAGCTTCAGACAATATTTCGTGTCTTGAACATTTTGCAATGCTTTTGTGAGCTTTTTTTGAGCCCCATGGATACCTCTTTTTTTGATACAGCTATATGTATCCGAAGTAAACATCCGTATAAAAATGGGCTCCAGGATGTTCATTATAGCGTAATGTGTGATATGATCCGGGTAATAGGGCAGCCGGAATATTTCCCTTTCTTTGGGCTCATAAATTGTAAAAATGGTATAAGGGGATGTTTTGTAAGTCCTTTTCTCCAGCATTATACTTAATGCCTGCAGATTAGCTTCCCAATTTTTAAGGTGAAGCTGAACTCCATATCGATATCTTTTCCCCTTTCTGGCTTTTTGATCAGCCAGGTATAAATTTTCCAGGGAATATATTTGTTGATAAAGATTACCGATTCGTTTCATTCCTTTGCTATTAAAGGGAGTTTTCGCATAGATAGCGCTACTGGCACCCTTGTTTGAGAATCGTTTTTTGCCATGTTGGCAAGGCTTGCGATGATAAAAATTAAGCAATTGCTGAGAGCTGCCGGCCGTGTTCGTGTTCGTGTAATCGTAGTTGGCATCGTTGAACTGAAAACCGGAATACATCCGCTCAATCATCGCGCTACCTGGTTTATTAGGATACGACCATTATGTCTCGGAAATATTCAAGGAATGTTTTCGCGGCATATATTGCATCTTCTTTAGTTCGAAAGCAAAGCCGAGAGCCGCCGGCCGAGTACGTGAGCGAGTAATCGAAGCCGGCATCGCAGAACCGAAAACCGGGCTCATTCAGATAAAACCAGGGATACCATTTTTTTTCATTCCGATCATTCCAATTAAATTGATGGCTATCGTTGATAGCTTCTGTGATGATTACTAGCTTGCAAAATGAGATAATCGCTTTCTGGTATTTTTCAGGGAATTTCGAAACCTCAGGCAAAATTGTGTCGGGATTATATTTTAAAAAAAGGCAAGCATCCTCAAATGATTTGACGCGCATATTATTTAGTTTTAAAATGGAGGAATATTATTGTGGAATAACCATTATGTCCTTATATAAATGTAGAAAGGTCTTGCCCGCAAAAATTGCATCTTCTTTAGTTCGAAAGCAAAGCCGAGAGCCGCCGGCCGCGCGCGTGAGCGTGCAAACGAAGACGGCACCGTCGAACCGAAAACCGGGCTCATTCAGATAAAACCAAGGATACCATTTAGCCTGATTGGAATTATTCCAATCTGGTATCTATTCTTCATTAAAGGCTCTAATGATAACTTTTAGCTTTTTGTAAGCAATTTCATCAGGCGTACCATTAAAGAATTTTTCATTATCAGGGTCTTCACCTATTGCTTCGCAGCAATCATCAAAATTTTGAAGACGTTCGATGATATTCTGCTGAAAAAAATTATTGCCAAAAGTGTTAATGAACATTTTTTTAAGTTCATTACTGGCTGTGGGGAAAAGTTTTTGTGCTGTTTGTTTGTCAATTTGAAGAGTATGCATATCTATAGTTTTGAATTGAAAAATTAATGATAGTTATAACCATATATGAATCTGGCGAGCTACCGCTGCTCTACTGAACTAGTTTTATCGGCCAAGAAATTCTGCGATCGATTGTTCGCGTTTGCTAATCATTTCGTCCACTTGATTCTGGAAAGCCATAAATCGTTTAAAGGATTCATGAATGATTTCTTTGGCTGCATTGGCTTTTTTCAATTCCCAATATTTTTTCTGATGCCTGCGCATCATAACGACTTTATAATAAAAGGTTTCAAGGTTCATATACTTAAATTATGG
>CAYYZJ010000351.1:0-8776 GCA_964475615.1 uncultured Flavitalea sp.
CCTGTCCCAGAACCGCACTCCTTCTTTTTTGAGATTAAAGCTTCCGTCGCGATTGATGAATCTTCCTCCGCTTGCACTGGTGCCGAAACCGGTGTCGTTATTGATCTTTAATAAAGGGTTACTGTGGGCATGCTTCGCCATGGCTATCGAGTTTATGCAAAAATAAAATAAGCCGACCGTTTGCACGATCAGCTTATTTCAACCCTGCTGCCTTATACTTTCAATGTTTTGAATAATCGTATGCAATGCCCGCCTGCTGGTCCTTGATTTATTTTTTTCCTGTGATGGCTTGCGCCGAATCGAGATGCTTTTCCAGTACCGGAAGTGTGGTTGAAGCGAAGCTCTTGATGGTGGAATCGGGAAGATTGTCCGCCGCCTTCCTGAATTCCGCAACGTCTTTTTTATGATCGTCCAGCATCATGCTCATATAAGCCTTATCGAAATCCCTTCCCGATTTTTTCTTCAGTTTGTCTATATCCATTTTGGCATCATTGCTCACTGAATCGGGCAGCGTGATGTTTAATGAAGAAGCCAGGCTTTTGAGTTTGGTATTGGCTTCGGAATGCTCTCTCACCATCATGGCCCCGAAATCCTTTACCCTTGGGTTGGAAGCTTTTTCCTGGGCTATCTTGCCCAGCTCAACTTCCATCATGCCTCCGTTGGCCGCTTCCACAGCAAAATCGGAGACTTGCTTATCCACCGGCTTTTGTTCTTTATTGGCCGTTTTTGCACTGTCTACACTGTCCTGAGTGGTGCTGCTTTGATTGTTACCACAGGCCTGGAAGATGAAGGCTGCGATCAAGCCACATAATCCAAGAAATAGTTGTTTCATACAAATGATTTTTGGTTTAACTATTATCTTATTTCTTCAAACAGCAAGCCATGGCCCGGTAAAGCCTAAGCCATTGAAATATTGTGGAATTATCCCATCCGGGGAATCCGCTTCTGTGGATAAAATGCAACAAATTAATGTGCGAATTTGCGAATGGCTGATGTGCGGATGCTCAATTTGGAGTTGGAATTATAAATGAAGCTTCCTTCATTCGCACATCAGCCATTCGCACATCCGCACATTCGATTTTCGATTTTTGATTAATTTTGCAAAAAGCCCATTGGTATGGAGATTCAGTTGAATAATCCCCGCTTTGTTGAACTGGCTGAAGACGAAACAGATTTGCTTACTTTCAGCGACGAGCCTTGCGGCCTGATCGTCTGGAACGACGATGTCAATACCTTTGAATGGGTGATCCAAACCCTGATCGAAATCTGCCATCATACCATTGAACAGGCCGAGCAATGCGCGATGATCATTCATACGCAGGGCAAGTATGCCGTTAAGCATGGCTCTTATGAAGAGCTCAAGCCGATGTGCGATGCCATCACCGAACGCGGCATCGGCGCCACGATCGAGATTTTGGAAAATAGAGAATAAGAAAATGTGGAAATGTGGAAGTGTGAAAATGTGGAAATGAAGAACTATAATTACCAATACTCAACGTTTCACAATTTTTATATTTCCACATTTCCACATTTCCACACTTCCACATTTTCACATTTCCACATTTCCACATTTCCACATTATTTCCTGCCATGCCCTTATTCGCCTTAGACAAAGAGCTTGCTTTTCCTTCTGTTGAGTTGGCAGAACCTGACGGACTGCTTGCAGTCGGCGGCGACCTGTCGCCCGAACGCCTGCTGCTGGCTTACCGCAACGGCATCTTTCCCTGGTATGAAGGCAAACATATCCTCTGGTGGTGCCCCGATCCGCGGTTTGTGCTGTTTCCTTCCCGGCTCAGGATCAGCAAGAGCATGCAGCAGGTGCTGAAAAAAGGCCGCTTTGAATTCAGCGTCGACAGGGATTTCCACGGCGTCATCAATAACTGCAAAACCATTGACCGGCGCGGGCAGCGGGGCACCTGGATCACCGACGAAATGAAAGCAGCCTATCTGCATCTTCACGGTCTCGGATATGCGCACAGCGCGGAAGCCTGGCTGAACGGGGAACTGGTGGGCGGTCTTTATGGCGTAAAGCTGGGAAAGGTTTTTTTCGGCGAGAGCATGTTCAGCAAAGTGAGCAATGCCAGCAAGTTTGCCTTTATCCGGTATGTTCAGCAACTGCAGCAGGAATCCGTGGAGCTGATCGATTGCCAGGTTTATACCGAACACCTGGAAAGCCTGGGTGCGGAAATGATCCCGAGAAAAAAATTTACCGGCCTGCTGAACCGGTACACGGATGCATGATCCGGCAATCAGCGTTTATGCGTAATCGTTATCAGGTATGGTGATGAATTCGATCTTCTTCTTGGGCCACCGGGCGGCATACTGGTAAACCAGTCCCCGCATGTAATCATTCTCCGGATAAGGCGTGAGCAGGTCTTTCAGCGCGCTGATATCGGGAAGGGCCAGGTCGGCATCCAGGTATCCCATGCCATAGAACTTGCCCTTTTCGATCAGGATATAGCTCTGCTCCCGCCCATGGCGGCCTGCATCGGCCAGTACAAATGAAGGAAGGTTTTCGGTAAGCGAATGGATGGCTGCATTCATCCGCTGGTTATACATCTCGGGCGGTTCCTGCTGCTCGCAGGCCCCGGAGCAATAATGCTCTTTAATGCCTTCGCATCCCGATTCATCGGTCTGCAAAAAGCAGAGCTTGGGACAAAGGCCGAACTGCCTGATCAGCTTTCTCAATAAATTATACCCCTCTGCAAGCAGGGAAAAAGTATAGAGCGGCTGAATATTCTTCTTTCTTTTTTCGATGGCCAGCCGCAGGTAGCCGTTCCTGTCTTCAAACACATAAAGGCCATAGGTTTGCTCGAAACGCTTCAGGCTGCGGTTGTATTTGGGCCATAGCCTTTTGATCTCGATGCATTCCAGCAGGTAGGCCATGAGCTCGCTGCCCGAGGTCTGGTAGCTGATGGAGTAGATATTGCGCAGGAACTCCTGTTTCTGCTGGTTGGGCCTGTTGTTCGAAAAATGGCTGCGCACCCGGCTGCGCAGGTTCTTGGCCTTGCCTACATAGATGACCTTGCCTTTCTGGTCGTGGAAATAATATACGCCGGCCACATAGGGCAGTTGCTCCAGTTGCTCGGCGGGCAGGTTCGGGGGAAGGTATTGCTCCTTGTTCCTTCCTTTCAGCATGAGCTGTATATAACCCCTGGTATCGTGCGAAAGGATCTTTTCAAAAAGCCGGGTCGTTGCATCGGCATCGCCGCCCGCCCGGTGCCGGTTATTGACCAGAATGCCCAGCTCGCGGCAGAGATTGCCCAGGCTATAGCTGGGCATACCGGGAAAGACCTTGCGGCTCAGCCTTATGGTGCAGAGCTTTTTGCTGTTGAGCTCGAAGCCGCAGGCCGAAAGCTGGTATTTCAGGAAGGAATAGTCGAAATTGACATTATGGGCCAGGAAAACAGCGTCTTTGAGGTAGTCGTAAACCCGGGGGGCGATCTCTTCAAAAGCAGGGGCGCCGGACACCATTTCGTTGTTTATTCCCGTTAAAGCCTGGATATAGCGGGGGATATCGACCCGGGGATTCACCAGGGTTTCGTAGCGGTCTACCTCCTTTTTGCCGTCGTGCAACACAATAGCCAATTCCGTTATGCCGTTATTAGCAGCATAACCGCCAGTGGTTTCAATGTCTACAATAGCATACAGTTGGTTCACACGATCGCTGGATTGAGTAGATAAAGTTACAAAATGGCCGTTTAAAATTCCACAATCCGCCCGATGTTTAGCCGGTTTTCCCGGCTTCTTCACCCCTTGAAAACGAATAGTTCTTACCCGTATTCGTTCATTAAATCCAGATTTATGAAAAAATTTCACACTACTTTTCATGCGGATGAAGAAATGACGATGGCTGCCATCATAGCCGTTTTGTATTTCTGCGCCATCATGCTGTTCGCATACGTCTTTACCCTTACCTGATTTCAGTAAAACCACTATTGTTTTAACTCCGGCAACCCCCGGAGTTTTTCGTTTTTAAGGTTTTTTTTCCAAAAAAGCTTCCTGTCATGACAAAAAGAACGTATATTTGTTAAGGCTTAGTTTTACAGCAACATCCAACCCTTATTTCAGACAGGCATCTCAGGGCCAAATCGTACGAGAAACCTAATTTGTTGATTGTAGTTCCGGACCCCCTTGAAAATTAAATTTTAATCAACATGGTTTCACCCTAAAAATTTTTTCTTTATGAAAAAGACAACGCTTCATGACATCCATCTTAGCGAAGGCGTTAAAACAGCATTGCTGGCCGCTGGTTTTCTCGGATTGGTTATGTTCTTATCCTACCTCTACTGGTTCGCATAAGAACAATCGCTATGGATCATGATATATTGAAAACTGAATAGTAAGTAAAACAACTTACGAGAGGTTCATTTTTTATCCAAACAATAAATTGAAAAGTTCCCAATGCGGGGGCTTTTTTATTTTCAGATTACCTTTGCACACCATTGAAACAGACATGGAACTGAGCAAGAATTATAATCCCGACAATGTAGAGACAAAATGGTATAGACATTGGCTCGACAAGCGTTATTTCAACAGTAGTCCCGATGATCGCAAGCCTTTTACCATTGCCATTCCGCCCCCCAATGTTACCGGTGTTTTGCACATGGGCCATACCCTGAATGAAACGGTGCAGGATATCCTGGTGCGCCGGGCCCGCATGAGCGGCTTCAATGCCTGCTGGGTTCCGGGAAGCGACCATGCTTCCATTGCCACTGAAGCCCGTGTAGTGAACATGCTGAAGGAAAAAGGCATCGACAAAAAGCAGTTGAGCCGGGAAGAATTCCTTCGTTATGCATTTGAATGGAAAGAAAAATACGGAAGCATTATCTACAATCAGATCGAGCGGCTGGGATGCAGTGTGGACTGGAACCGGATTACTTTTACCATGGACGACCACTATTACAAGGCGGTTATCAAAGTGTTTGTCGATCTCTATAACAAAGGATTGATCTATCGCGGAGCAAGGATGATCCATTGGGATCCTTCGGCAAAAACAGCGCTGAGCGATGAAGAAGTGGAATATAAGGAAGTGCAGGGCAAACTGTATTACATACGATATGCCATTGAGCGCAGCGACAAATATATTGTGATCGCCACGCAGCGGCCGGAGACCATCATGGGCGATACGGCAGTCTGTGTAAATCCTAACGATGAACGCTATGCGCATCTTAAAGGAAAGAAGGTGATCGTTCCGTTGATCGACAGGGCTGTTCCGGTCATTTTCGACGACTATGTAGATATGAGCTTCGGAACAGGCGCGCTGAAAGTAACGCCTGCGCATGATATCAATGACTATAACCTGGGGTTGAAGCATAAACTGGAAGTGGTCGATACCCTGAATGAAGACGGCACCTTGAGCGAAGCGGCGCAGATACTGGTCGGCATAGACCGGTTTGAAGCAAGAAAAAAGATCATTGCGCTGCTCGATACGGCACATCGCCTGGAAAAGGTAGAAGATTATACCACCCGTGTCGGCTACAGCCAGCGCACCGGCGCGGTAGTGGAGCCGCGCATTTCCACCCAATGGTTTCTCAAGATGAAGGATCTGGCGGAACCGGCCCTGAAAGCCGTACTTGACGGAGATATAAGCATCCATCCCGGCGATAGATTTTTGGCCACTTACAGGTACTGGCTCGAGAATGTAAAGGACTGGTGCATTTCGAGGCAGCTCTGGTGGGGCCAGCAGATCCCTGCCTGGTATGATAAGGAAGGAAGACTGGTTGTGGCGGAGAACGAGGAAGATGCGAAGCAAATATTCAACACTCAACACTCAACGATCAATGCTCAACTGACCCGCGATCCCGATGTGCTCGACACCTGGTTCTCCTCCTGGCTATGGCCTATGGAAATATTCAAAGGCATCACCGACCCCGGCAATGCGGATATCAATTATTACTATCCCACTACCGTGCTTGTAACCGGGCAGGATATTATTTTCTTCTGGGTTGCGCGCATGATCATGGCCGGTATGGAATACAGGCATCAGAAGCCCTTCAGCGACGTGTATTTTACCGGCATGGTACGCGACAAGCTGGGAAGGAAAATGAGCAAGAGCCTGGGCAATTCCCCCGACCTGATGGAGCTGATCGGCAAATATGGGGCTGATGCCGTTCGCTTCGGTATCATGATCGCCGCTCCTGCAGGCAATGACCTGCTTTTCGATGAAGCCAGCCTGGAGCAGGGAAGGAATTTCAATAATAAATTATGGAATGCACTGAAGCTGGTCAGGAGCTGGGGGGAAAGGATTAAGATATCGCCATCAGCAGAAGAAAGCTTTGCAGTCAACTGGTTTGAAAATAGATTAAACGAGGAAAAAACAACACTTGAATATCTGTATGGTCAATTCAGATTAAGTGAGGCCCTCAAAAGGATATACTCCTTGATCTGGGATGATTTCTGCAGTTGGTATTTGGAATGGATAAAACCTGAACCAGGCCAGCCTGTCGATAAAAATGTTTTTGATAGTACAATAAAATTTTTCGAGGAATTGATGCAATTGCTTCATCCATTTATGCCTTTCATTACCGAGGAGGTTTATCATCTCCTGGAAGAAAGAACAGATGATATTTGCATAAAGCAGCTTAATCCTCCGCGGGAATCGGAAGATCAGGACGGAACGACGGCCGCGAGAGGCGATCTGCTAAAAACGGCAATTTCTGCCATTCGCGATGTGAGGGCGAAGAATCAGATCAAATTTAAAGACAAGATCAGGCTATATATTCAAACCACATTGAATAAAGGGTACCAGGCTATTGAACCGATCCTCATTAAACAGGTCAATGCCGATTCAGTTATTTACGGCGCTCCTGAAGCTTCTGAAAAAACGATCGTGGTTGCCGCAGGAAAAGATAAATTCTTTATTGCCGCAGAACAGCCTGTCGATACCCAAGGTCAAAAAGAAGACCTGCTGAAAGAACTGGAATACCTCAAAGGCTTTCTGGTTACTGTCGACAAAAAACTGAGCAATGAAAAATTCATGAAGAACGCCAGGCCCGAGGTCATTCAACTGGAGCAAAAGAAAAAAGCCGATGCAGAAACCAAGATCAGGGTGCTTGAGGAGAGTTTGGCGGCTTTGAGCTGACTATTTGGGCTGCCGGATCATCGCTTCGAAGGCTTCCATCTGGCGTAGCGAATCGATGAGGTGACGGGTAATTAATTCAGCGCCTTGTTTAAACACATGCCCGGCATCGCAGAAAAGAGCTGTATCTATGTCCAGTCTGTGCAGGTCAATAAAATTGTTGCCGAAGTCTGCTTTCAGGATATTTGCAAGTGAATCATTTTTAGTTAACCGCTGTTCCGTAAGCAGATCTTTTCTCCAGGGTAGATATGCTAGTATCAACTGAATGTTTTTCCGGGCAAGAAACATTTTCAGGTCATCCATATTGTGGTGAAAAAAATCGAAGCTGTCTGAATCGACGTACTGTTCATATCGTTTTGGATCGATTGCAAAATCGCTATCTTCAAACATCACAGATCCGCATTCGTCAAACATCAACGATTCATATATATTGCTCCTGAATAAATAAACGGATCTATATTCCCAGTCATTCCTGAAAGCTTCAATATTGAACTTATTAAGGAAAGCAAAAGGAGCAGCCAGAGGCTTTTTATTCAAATAGTAGGCTGTTAATCCTATATTGTATTCGGGCTCCGATTGAGTGAAATCGTAATTATTGAAGGCAATAAGCACTTTCCGGCAATTGGGGAAATTCGTCTTTTTCAGGAATTTAAGATCATTGTCCGATTTGAATCCCCAGGAACCAAAATTGTAAGTCTTTAAATGCAGGGCGTTCTGCAGCTTTTTGGCAGAAACATTATTAAGCGACATGGAGGAGCCGATGATGAGCAGTTCTATCTGGCTGCAGTTGTAATGTTCATGAAAATGCTGGATTTTGGCGTTGAAGGAAATGGAATTGGAAAGATTGTTTGTGGGCATAACCTGAACACCGCTTTTTTTGAACTCCTTATAATAACGCGCCACCAGTACGAGTGCTCCGATGGGAATAAACCCGATAAAAAAGATAATGAATTTTCTAAAAAAGCGTGAAGCCATGTATGCTAAAATTGAAAATAAATGAACTGATGCGCTTCAAAAACACCCAACCCGATCAGCAAAGCAAAACCTAAATAATACAATGCCCAGCGATAATAAAACGGTTTTTGATCCAGCCCGGCAATGGCCAGCTTGATCCTGGGTATGCGTGCAGATTCCAGTAAGGCAATCGATGCAAGGCATAAAATGAAATATTCCCACTGAATGGGGATTTGCAAAATAGCCAGGCTGTGGGTGGCTATGATCTGCCTTGCTTCCGACGGTATGTTCTTCAATTTGTCGATCAATACGAATGCATCGTGCACATTATCGGCCCTGAAAAATATCCAGGCGAAAGTTACCAGCATGAAAACACTAACGACATTCACCGCGTTATTCAGCCAGTATATTTTCGTAATGCCGGTTGCATTGGCCAGCTTTTGCCTTGTTTTTTTTGTAATTGATCCGAAAATGTAATAAAACCCGTGGAGGGCGCCCCAGATGATAAATGTCCAATTGGCTCCATGCCAGAGACCGCTGATCAGGAATACCAGAAGCAGGTTAAAATAGCCCCTGGGAACAGAAACCCTGTTTCCGCCCAGAGGAATATATAGATAGTCTTTAAACCAGGTGGAAAGCGATATATGCCAGCGTTTCCAGAATTCCGGAATGGAACGGGCATGATACGGATCATTGAAGTTGGTCATCAGATGAAAGCCCATTGTCCGGGCAATTCCCAAT
>CAYYZJ010000352.1:0-7802 GCA_964475615.1 uncultured Flavitalea sp.
CGGCGTGCCTGACCAGCTTTCCTGTTCCTTTCCATTTTCCTTTCACCAATCTGTACAGGGCTAATTTCAGCAAAGATTGCTGCAGCAGTTGCAAAGCAGCTTTAATTTTTTCTTCCCCCAAAAAATCCATCAGGCCCAAAGACCGGTGTTTTAAAAAAATAAGATATTTTTCCATCAGTCCAGTACCATCATTCAGACGGGAGGAAATTTGGCCGGGCGTTTCTCTGGGCCAGCTTACCCAGCCTGCAACCAGCAACACCGGGTATTTGCAAGCTATCCTAAGCCGTATTTCTTCGTCTCCGGTTTTGAATTCGTTGCTGAGCCCGCCTGATTCCTTCAATACTGTTGTTCTGAAAAAATTAGAGGCAAAGCTAGAGCAAAGCAGGCATTCGCTGCCAAAATAATAATTGCCGATGCTTTCTTCAGGAAAAATGATGGCCGGATACCATAAGCGATTGTTGTAGTTTTTCTGAACAGCATAAGCTGCTTCAGGAAATCGTTCCATCATTTTTACAAAAAAAGACAGTCCGTTTGAAAAAATGATATCATCGCCATCTATAAACAACAGGTATTTGCCATGAGCCATCGATATGGCTTTATTGCGATTGGGATATTCGCCCAGGTTCTGTTCGTTCCGGAAACTGATTATCCTCTCGTCGCTGAATTCGCTGATAATATTCCAGGTCTCATCTGTTGAACAATCATCAGCTATGATATATTCCAGAAAAGGGTAGTCCTGGGCCAGCACGCTACGAATGGTATCACGGATATAAGCAGCCGAATTATAAGCAACTGTAATAACTGTTACCAGTGGTTGGCGCGACTGGGTTTCAGCCATAAGTATACTCTTTTCTGTAAAAAGCATCGATATTCTTACGATACTGATCCCGGCTGTAGTAGCGGGCGCAAATATTGAACTGCTCTTGCTGACAGGCTTTGAAACCATGTTCATTATCGAGTGCATGCATATCCTCCGGTATCCGCTCGTACAATTCTTCATAAGAATTATAAATAGCAGGCAATCCTTTGAAATCCGGAGTAAAAAATTCTTCATTATAAACCGCAAAACCGACCGCACCGCTGAAAACAGGCTCTATCAGATAGCCATCCAGCCCTTCGCCGAAAGTAAGCGACCATTTGGCTCTTGCAATCAGTGCTTTGTATTGTTCATAGGTCAAATTGCGTATAATGGTTATAGTTAGTCCTGGAACCCGGCTCAGTTTGTCCAGTATTTTTGCCTTCCATGGCTTTTCATCGGGCGATACAACCATCAGGTTTTCCTTTTGCCGCCAGGTTTTGAACTGGTACTGGTCTGGACTTATCCATACCGATAATTTATGAATGGGCACGCCGTAATAGTCGCGATAATAGGTATTGCAATATTTCTGATGGGCGGTAGTGATGGTAAATTCCTGCGCTATTTTGCGGAGGCTGCCGATCACCTCCTTATCCGGCATAAGCCGGATATTCTGATTCATGATATTGAAATGAACCCATTTCATGCGCTGCAGCCAGGCAAGGTCTTTTCGGGAAATGCTTCTTACAAAATAAGCAGCCATGAATTCCGGAATATGGATCAGCACCTCTTCTGCCTGATTAAAATAAAGAGGCAACTGGGTAAATCTGAATACCGGAGTATTATTCTCGAACATTTCATGCCTGGTGAAAAGATGGTCGCCTCTCATGGTGCAGAGGATGGTAGCGGCTTCCTGCGTGGCAGCAGTTTCTTCGCAAACGGAAACGATCGATATCGTACCTCCCGAAATCTTATCCTTGCCGGTTTCCCAGTCGCTTCCGGGAACCAGAAATACAATCAGTTTTTTACTATTCGGAGCAAAGTTTTTTTTAAGGAGTGCGTCTTGTATTTTGCGTATACCTATTTCCCTGGCAAATTTTTTACGCTCATTTTTGTATACTGCCAGGCGATACATTTGCTTTATGAACTCTGGAGATATGTTACTGATCTCTTCTTTCATTGCCTATAGGTTTGGCAGGAGAGCCTGCCACGGTTATTCCGGGAGCCACATCGTTATTCACCACTGCACCTGCACCGATGACGGCATGATCGCCGATATGAACCTGTGGAAAGATTACGGCACCTGACCCGATGGACACAAATGAGCCTATAGTCGCTTTGCCGAGTATTCTGCAGCCTGGCGAAAGCTCGCAATATTCGCCGATCACCACATCGTGGTGGATGCTGCAGTGCACATGAATCAGAGAACCGTTTCCGATTGTTATGCGCTGGGTGATCACTGCTCCTGTCATAATATTTAATCCTTCTCCCAGCCTGACTTCATGCTTGCCAATAAATGCATGAGGAGAGATTATCGAAACAGGCTTGCCGCCAACTGATTTGAGCTTATCCGCCATTGCCTTTCGATTTGCCGGTTTGCCGACACCAATGGCAAAGAGGGCATCGTTGCGAAAATACTGTTCTGCCTGTTCAAGCTTATGTAACACCGTATACATTCCGAATACCCACTCCTGTTCCGGATCAATATCATCAAAAAAAAAGATTTCGCCCAAAAAGCCGGCCTCATCGAGAATACCCAACAGTTCAACGGCATGACTGCCTGCACCTGCAATGATCATCCTTAGTTTTTTAATACCTGAGCTATGATGGAGCAGATGCGCACAACCGATTCATCGGAAAGATCATGATATAAAGGAAGGCACATCACTCTTTTGGAAATGGATTCCGCTACAGGCAGTTTATAGGTTGTTTTGATGTAGGGCAATGTATGCAGAGCAGGATAAAAATACCGCCTGGGATAAATATAAAATGCATTGAGATTATCCCTTATGCTCAGCAGCTCCTTTTCCGACCCAAACACTACCGGGTAATAAGCAAAATTATAAGAAACAGCCTCCGGCATTACCGGCTTCTGCAAATGCATGTCCATCGATTCAAAGGTTTTGTTGTAAAGGGTTGACAGGTACTTCCGGCGTTGGAGTATCTGTTCGAGATGGGCAAAATTGGAAAGTCCCATGGCAGCATGAAACTCCGAATTTTTTCCATTAATGCCCAGGCCCCAGAAATCTTCCTGTCCCTTGTGACCGAAATTGCGCATATACGAGATGCGATGAGCCAATGCATCATCATCCGTAATAAGCCCGCCGCCTTCAACGGTGTGAAAAAGTTTGGTAGCATGGAAGCTCAGCGCAGAAACATTACCGTAATGGAAAACCGATTTGCCGTTATACTGTGTTGCAAATGCATGTGCGCCATCATAGATCACTTTCAGGTTATGTTTTGTTGCAATCCGGTCAATGGCTTCTACATTGCAGGGGATGCCATATATATGTGTGGCCAGTATGCCTGTGGTTTTTTTAGTTATGGCCGGTTCTATCTGCTCAACGTTGATGGTAAAATTGTCAGGATTAATGTCTACAAAAACAGGGACCGCCTGTTGCCAGCTAATAGAGGATGTGGAGGCCACATAGGAAAACGGTGTCGTGATGATCTCTCCTTTCAGATCGAGGGCCTTGATGGCTATCTGCAATGCAGCAGTACCATTGCTTAAAAAGAAAAAATGTTTTACGCCGAAATAGTCTTTTAGTTTCTGCTCCAGTTCATTTACCATCGGGCCATGGTTGGTTACATGGCCGCTTTCCCAGATCCTGTCGAGGTATTTGATATATTCTTCTTTGGGAGGAAGAAAAGTTTTGGTTACATTAATCATGATGTTTGCTTACGTAGGACGAAAATGCTTTCATTGCCCTTGTTATGCGGAGCAAGAGAATTGAATAGGCTATTATAAATGCCGCAAATTTTTTCGGTGAAGGCTCTTTTTCCGAACCTCGATATCATGTCCTCCCTTAAAGTATCCGGATTAAAATTCAGTTTTCTATTCATCAATTGAATAATCGCTTCTGAAATTGCTTCATGGTCTCCAATATTTACGAGAACGCCATTGTCCTCATTTACGAAATCTTCCACTCCGCCGCTCCTGGTCACTATAACTGGTTTTCCGCATATTAGTGCTTCAGCCACGCTCAAGCCAAATGTTTCCGTTATACTTGTCGAAATCAATACATCGCAGGAGTTCATTAATTCCGGCATTTCGCTATGATGTATGCTTCCCATAAAAATGCAATGCTCCATTACGCCGTTTTCCTGACAAATTTCAATAATATCTTGCCTTGTAAAATTTGCTTTGATTTCAGGAATAAGGATCGTCGCCCGAAAATCAGTAAACCCTTTCTTTTTAACCAGGCCTAAAGACCTTATGAAGGTCGGAATGTCTTTTGTAAAAGCCGGAACAGCTATAAAAAGGATATTGAATGGTTTGCTATTGGCTGTGCTTGTCCGTTTGAAAAATAGGTCTTCATCTACCAAATTACCGGCAACAACTACTTTATTTCTAATGCCATTCATTAAAATCATTTTTCTCAATTCATTGCTTACGGCAATAATAAGGCTGGCCGATTCCATTGCTTGTTTATATAAATGCCATCGTTGCTGATCAAAATTGGAAACCAGCAAAGACTGATGTTCTGTGATGATCAAAGGTATCTTAAATGCTTTGGCCAGGGCAGCCGCCACTACTCCGCCATATATGGTTCCATGTGCATGAATAAGTTCCGGTTCCCATCCGCCATCAATGAGGGATTGCAGATACTGCTTACAACAGGCCGATAAAAAATCTATTTGGCCCTGCACAGACAGAAAAGAAGTAATCATTGTATCTATTTCGACGCCCGGTACTTCGCCCAACAGGTTTTTTCTTATGTTGAAGCCATTAGGTTTAAATATTCTTTTCAACGTTTTCTTTTTGGAAATAACCTGTATTGTGGGATATAATATTCTCAAGTCAAATTGGTCTTTTATGAGTTCCGCCTGCTCTTTACAAAAAGAGCCCATTGCAGGAGATTCCTGGATCGGATACCAGGAAGGGACAAAAAGAATTTTCCGGATCATACCCTGCTAAAATGAAAATATTTATTTTTCAGCCCTGTTCAGCCGCCTTTTCTGTAATCGTTTTGTACTGATATGTTTTACGCAAAACGAAAATGCTTTCATTAGCTCCGTTATGTGGAGCGAGTGCCAGTATTATTTCGAAGGGAAAAGATAATTCATGGCGCAGCATCTGAAAAAAATCGATCATGCTAGAATGTGTCCATACATGAAAATGAATGGAGAAATTAATCTCTTTGAGATGCCGGATCACTTTTTGAATATCTTCTTTCGTCTTACAATTTCTGCCCCATTCTGTGTTTACCACAAAATCTTCATAATGCAGGTCTTCCGACCAGGCAGGACCCTCATAATAATCCTCTAAAAAATGGTCCAGGGTCGTTTCGGCTCGGGTAATGTCGAAAGTATAGCGTTTGTCGGGAATAGCCATAAACAATACACCATCTTCCCGCAGAACGCGCAACAAATTGCCAACTGTCATTACCGGGTTTTGGCAATGTTCAATGAAATGGTTGGCAATCACGAAATCTTGCGAGTTGTCGCTGATTTTTTCCAAGGTTTCGCCGTTATCGATGATGTCTACCGACACCATATTTTTCCGGTCCATATCTTTGAATATGAAGGAATGTTCTTCGGCGCTGATGCGATCTACATATTTTACCCTGGCCGGGGGTGGAATACGCAGAGGAATATTCAATGCGCCTATCTCTATACCTTCTCCCCTGATAAAATTGGCGCTTATTCCCATGCGGTCAAGCTTTGAAAATTTCCAGACCAGCTTATTATATAATCTTTCCTTATATTTTTTTAGTCCCAAACCCATAGCCTGATGGACAACAGAATGCAACGAACAATATCCTCATACTATAGAAAAGAAAGAATCCTCTTTACTCTTTCATCCCAACCCATATTCACATAGTTAGGAAATTTCTTTGAAAGTGAATTTCTCTGGCTCCATATCTGTTCGAGCTGTTTGAATAATGATGATCTGTCTCCATTCGGATCAACCGCATATACAAAATCATCGCCGAACAGTTCATTGAAATATTCATTTTCCGGAGCTTTTCCCAGAACAATGGTCCTTGCAGCGGCCGCTTCAAACCATCTACAGGTGATGGGATGAAGATGCCCTGCCCGCTGCGGATTGGTGAGCTCGATCGGCCAGGAAAAAGTGAAAAAACTATTGCATAAATGCCAGGCATATTGACGGTATAGCTCTTTTGCGTCCGTTATCGGGTGCCTGCCATCATGTGTCGTATAATCGTAATAAAGCCCATTGCTGTTGCAGAACTCCTTTACCGTTTCGTGCACAGGAGCATATCTTCTGCCATAGGAAGAAAAATGGATCTTGCGTTCTTCAAATGGTACGAAAGCAAAAAGTTCGGAATCGGCAGCCTGTTCAACAAAATGCCATTGGCGGCCTGTTATTTTTTTAAGATCATCGACAGCATCATTTAAAGAAGTGATGAGCAGATCCCAATCTCCATTGCTGAACAGGCGCTTTATCAGGGGATACTGAAAGGGCAGCGTATCGTAAATGTAGAGAATTTTTATTTTGAAATGCTTGTTCCAGTTTTTATAAATATCGAGCTGATAATTTTCAGGGCCCATCAATATATGCCAGGCCACATCGCCCTCAATGGTAAAATTCTGTTTGGGAAAATATCTCCGATAGCGAGCCCGGCGCATTCCCTGCCCGAAATGGTTCATGTACTGGGATGCAAAATTGTATTTATCTATTTCAGTGACAACAGCGCCTGTATTCCTTATGATAGCTTCTTCGAAGGAACGGAGCATTCCATATTCCCAGCCATTTAATTTGGGATCTTTGATTAAAACATGCTTCATAAGCCAAATTTCATATAATCTGATTGATCCGGTGCAGCTTAGGTTTTTTTAACGGTTAAGGGCTTTGATAATCTTTGCTGCCAGCTATATACAATCTCTTCAACGGTAGTATTCAGATCCTTGGTAATGCTCCATCCGGGATAATGCGCTTTCATTTTCTGCAGGTCGCTGTAATAGCAAATATGATCGCCGATCCGGTTTTCTTCTACATAATGGTAAATCTGCGGCAGTCCGGTTATGGATTCAACCAGTTCAAAAGCTTCCAGGATGGATATGGAATTTTCTTTTCCCCCGCCCAGATTATATACTTCGGCTATCCTGGGTTCATTGATAAAGGCGGAAATAAAACGGGCCACATCAAGGGAATGAATATTGTCCCTGACCTGTTTTCCCTTGTATCCATAAATCCGGTATTCTTTCTGTTCTATATTGCATTTTATAAGATAGCTGAGAAAACCATGCAGTTCTACGCCCGAATGATTAGGGCCCGTCAGGCAGCCTCCCCTTAGGCAGCAAGTTGGCATATTGAAATATCTTCCATATTCCTGGACCATAATATCAGCAGCCAGTTTGGATGCGCCGAATAATGAATGCTTGGACTGGTCTATGGTGAAGGTCTCCGGTATGCCATCCTTGAAAGCAGTATCGGCATAATCCCAGCGCTTTTCTTTTTCTGCCAGGGGAATGCGGTTTGGTGCATCGCCATAAACTTTATTGGTTGATAAATATACGAATGGAGATTCAGGGCAATATCTCCTGGCTGCCTCGAGCAAGTTATGCGTTCCCATGGCATTGGTATCAAAGTCCTCGAAAGGAATGGCTGCTGCGCGGTCGTGACTAGGTTGAGCTGCGGCATGTACAATAGCTGCCGGTTTTATTTCCTGCATCAGGGAAAGAACAGCATGGCGATCCCGGATATCTGTTTCGATATGCCTGAAATGTTTTAACCTGCTCTCCAGCCTGCGCTGATTCCAGCGGGTATCGCCCTGCGGACCGAAAAAAACCGCCCGCTGGTTATTGTCTACCCCCACCA
>CAYYZJ010000353.1:0-3268 GCA_964475615.1 uncultured Flavitalea sp.
GCAATGCATCAACCAGTTCTTTGAAATTACCATGACCGTCGTTTTCAAAAAACCTATCCTGATAATTTTTACTGTTGAGCGGATAATCCGCGCCTCCGCTTACCAGGTAAAGGTCGGCATCGCCGTCGCCGTCCGCATCAAAGAAAAGCGCGTCTGCATTGGTGAAGTCTTTCTGCCGGTTCCAGGGCTGGCCGGGTGCAGGAATAAATTTTCCCTGCTTCGTTTGCAGGAAAAGTATGCTTTCCTGCCCTGCCGATGCGCCTACAAAAAGATCCTGAAGTCCATCCCCATTCACATCCGCGCCGGCCATACAGGGCCCGATCTTCGAAAGCTGATAAGGCAATAATGGAGATATTTTAAAATCGACGAATGATGATTGATGATGGATAAAATTGATCCCTGAAGCCTGGGTTATATCCTGAAAGATCGTATGCGCATTGATGTTATCAGTATCCGGAACGGCTGTATTTGCATCGACCACCAACAGCGAATCTGCCTTGATATTCCTGAGCAGTGAGGTTTTACCGCCCGGCCATTTTATCCTGATAGATCGGATGATACTATCCTCTCCCAATCCGATATGCATGATGGGATCTACCGATGACTGGAAACCGCGGTCGGGATATTCTTCCTGCATTTGATTGCCATGTGCTGCTTGCACAATAACCCGGGCGCCGAAACCGAACGTGTTTTTGTCTTCGCCCTTCAATCTGATCTTTACATAATGCGCATGTCTGTCTTCAGATGTGTTGTTGCGGTAAATGATGGCGTTATCATTGAGGGTATTGATAACCAGGTCAAGATCGCCGTCGTTGTCCAGGTCTGCATATACGGCGCCGTTATTGATGGAAGCTTTGGTTAATCCCCAGGCCGCTGTAAGATCGGAAAAGCCAAGCTCGTGATTGTTCCTGAACATATAATTCCTGAGCCTGGTGGAAGGCATGCGGCGAACCAGTTGCCACATCTCTTCCTTATCGCCGTTCTGTTGTGTGTAAGAGGAAGAATAACCTGAAGTATATTTTACGAAATCGAGATTGGTGATATCTCTCAGAATGCCATTCGAGATAAAAAGATCCTTCCATCCGTCGTTGTCGAAATCGGCGAAGAGCGGGGCCCAGCTCCAGTCGGTATTGGATACGCCAGCCATCTGTCCTATTTCACTGAAGATAGGCGTTCCGGCGGTATCCACACCATTATTTAATTGTAAAGTATTGCGCATCTGCTGGTGATGGAATCCATGCTCCACGCGCATGCTGTATTTGTCGTAGGCATCGGCGCCGCGCAGCAGCTTCTGGCGGTGATTGTCTTCCGGAAGCATATCGAGCACCATGATATCGGGCTTGCTGTCATTATTATAATCGGCAATATCCGAGCCCATGGAAAATTCGGAGATATGGCCTGCTGCCTTGCTCAGCACTTCCCGGAAGGTTCCATCGTGGTTGTTGAGGTACAGGAAATCCCTTTCGTCATAATCATTGGTTACATAAATATCGGGCCATCCGTCGTCATTGATATCACTAACGGCAACGCTCAGGCCAAAATTGAGGCCGCTTCCGTCTATATGCGCCTGTTCGCTGACGTCGGTGAACTTTCCGCCATCGTTCCTGTACAGCCGGTTGCCGAAACGCGGATGCCTTTTGGCGCGGAGCTTATCGGTATTGAAAAAAGGATTATAGAACATATCGGCATGGTTCACCATAAACATATCGAGATCGCCGTCATTGTCCATGTCGAAAAAGGCCACCGTCGTAGTATAGGTTCCCGGTGCATCGAGGCCGTATTGTTTGGCCGATTCGGTAAAATGCGGGATGCCGTTTTTTATTCCGTCGTTGATATACAGCTCGTTCGTTCTTTCCTCATCGGCGCCGGGGCCGGAATAGCAAACATAAATATCGAGCAGTCCATCGCCGTTGACATCGGCCATGACGGTTCCCGTTTTCCAGCGTGAGCGGCCTTTGATGCCGGCTTTATCGGTTATGTCTTCAAACTCGAAATTGCCTTTATTGAGGTAAAGCCGGTTGGGCACCATATTGCCGGTGAAGAAAAGATCGGGCAGTCCATCGTTATTGAGGTCGCCTGCGGCAACGCCTCCGCCGTTATAGAGGTATTCGTAAGTGAGTATATTGTAATCCTTATCTTCCCTGATATCATTCCTGAAATCGATATGGGAATGGGAAGGCTTTACTTCCGTAAATACCGTTTTGCGTTCATTACGGCACGACAGGAAGAAGACGATCACAAGCAGCAGTGAGAATTGGTTTGGCATCGATAAGTATGAGGTCTGAACTGGGATTGATAAATTAGAATAGTACTCAATACAGAACATCCATCTCCCAAACATCCCCTTCATCCCATCAATCCCAGTTCAGACAATTAAAACCTCAGTGTAGCAGGCAGATATTTTGTAACCAGGTCTTCATAATATGGGCGAAGTGCATTCCAGTCGGGCGGAACAGGATTTTTGGAGTAAAGATCATAAGGATTGAAGAGCTTTACCCATTTGAACATTTCCTGATCGTGATCATCCATCAAATGCGCGTATGCATTTTCGCGATGCTGGGCATAAAATGAATGATAGCGCAGCATGTACAATGCCGGCTCGGGCAGGTAATCCTTTACCATGTGATACACATATTCATCATGACCCCAGGAAAGATGCACGTTCTTTAGTCCACAGTTCGGCGAGTACACGCCATATTTTGAATTATACCTGCTGTTGCTGTAATCGGGATTGGCTTCAAAGTATTCGGAATACACGATGCTATCGGAAAAAGCGCAACCTACCGGGAAAGTATCTCCCACAACGGCCCATTGCGGCTCTCCGAAAAGGCAAAGCACTTTTCCCATATCATGAAGCAGGCCGGCCAGCACCATCCAGTCGGGATGGCCGTCGGCGCGGATGGCCTCTGAAGTTTGCAGTAAATGCTGGAACTGGTCAAGCTCGGTATCCGGATCGGAATCGTCCACCAGTTGATTTAAAAATTCAAATGCATCCCATACAGGCATTTGCTTTTTATCGAAGCCCAGGAACTGCGCTTTTTTCTGCTGCACAAAATCATAGGTCTGGTACCTGTGGTTCAAGCGATAGAACTCACGCACCGTATCCCGCTGGGGATTGTCGTAATTCCGGTATTCTTCCGTGCTTTTTCCTTTTGCGATGGAATCTGCATCGGGATAGCGCAATAACAGATCGTCTTCCCACTCATCGAGGGAGTGAAGCGGGTTCAGTTCTTTGGATGATGATGGCTGAGCTGACATACGAAGCAAT
>CAYYZJ010000354.1:0-2881 GCA_964475615.1 uncultured Flavitalea sp.
CTGGAAGACGATATCGCCCTGAGCCTGGCTGCACTGGGCATCCGCATCATTTCGCCCATCCCCGGTAAAGGCACTATCGGCATCGAAGTGCCGAACGTGAAGAAAAGCATCGTGAGTATGCGCACTTTGCTCTCTTCGGAAAAATTTCAGCATAATGCGTTCAATCTTCCGATAGCCGTCGGTAAAAAAATAGACAACGAGAATTTCATCGTCGATCTTTCCGCCATGCCTCATCTGCTCATGGCAGGCGCAACGGGACAGGGTAAATCGGTAGGCGTGAATGCCATCCTGGTTTCGCTGCTCTATAAAAAGCATCCTTCGCAGCTCAAGCTGGTACTGGTTGATCCCAAGAAAGTGGAATTAAGTCTCTATCGGACCATCGAAAAACATTTTCTGGCCAAGCTGCCCGGAGAAGAAGAACCCATCATCACCGATACTAAAAAAGTGATCCATACCCTGAATGCCCTGTGCATCGAAATGGACAACCGGTATGATCTGCTCAAGGAAGCAGGGGCCAGGAATATCAAGGAGTACAACGATAAATTCATCAAGCGCAGGCTGAACCCGCTGAAGGGACATCAATACCTGCCCTTCATCGTACTGGTGATCGATGAGTTTGCCGACCTGATCATGACGGCAGGCAAGGAAGTGGAGATGCCTATTGCGCGGCTGGCGCAGCTTGCCCGGGCCGTTGGCATTCATCTCATCATTGCCACGCAAAGGCCTTCGGTGAACATCATTACAGGAACCATCAAGGCCAATTTCCCGGCGCGCATTGCATTCAAGGTTTCTTCAAAAATAGATTCGCGCACCATACTCGACACCGGCGGGGCAGAGCAGTTGATCGGGAAAGGAGATATGCTGATATCGTATAACGGCGAGATCACGCGGCTGCAGTGCGCATTTGTGGATACGCATGAAGTGGAAGAGATCACTGAATTCATCGGCGAACAGCAAGGCTATCCGCAGGCGTTCATGCTGCCGGAATATGTTGATGAAAAAGAGATGGAAGGAAAGGAATTCGACCTGGCCGACCGCGACCCCAAGTTTGAAGAGGCGGCAAGGGTGATCGTACAGAACCAGATCGGCTCCACTTCGCTTTTGCAGCGCCGCATGAAGCTGGGCTATAACCGCGCGGGCAGGCTCATGGATCAGCTCGAAGCCGCAGGCATTGTAGGCCCCAACCAGGGTAGCAAAGCCCGCGACGTGCTGATTAAGACGGAGGTTGAACTGGATCAGTTCTTGAGGGAGGTCTGAAATCGGAGGTCTGAGGTCTGAAGTATGAGGTCGGAAGTATGATGAAGTATGATTGGTTCGGTTTTCTTTCCGGCTGCTGACTTTCAATCCGGCATATCGATTGCATCTTTTAAGATATATTTGCGGCCTATTTGTAAATTAATCAGCCAATATGAAACGAATATTAATTGCGTGTCTGGTTTTAGTCAATTGGGGAATACTCAGTTATGGACAGAACAACAGTTTGGGCAAAAGCGATCCCGAAGCCAAGAAGATACTCGATGATGCCAGCAACAAGATGAAGTCGTACAAGGCCATCCAAGCTGCATTTACCCTGAGGATAGAAGATGCCAAGGGAAATCCCCAGGGCACAAAAAAAGGGACAGTGTATATGAAAGGCCCCAAATACCGGGTAAGCATTACAGGGCAGGAGATCTTTTGCGACGGTCAAAAAGTATGGACATACGATAAATCCTCCAACGAAGTAACCATCACCAAATTCGATCCTTCGGAAAATGCAAAGACCCCGCAACGGCTGTTCACGAATTTTTATGACAAGGATTTTTTATATAAGCTCAACGGCCAGCAGAAGCTGGGAACAAAATCCGTTCAGGAAATTGAAATGACGCCTGTTGACAAGTCGAATAATTTTTTCAAGATCTATGTTTATATCGACAAGGCGTCGAAGACCGTTTACAGCAGCAAGATGCTCGATAAAAGCGGCAACAAATACATCTATACCATCACCAGCCTCAAGGGTAATGCCCCGATCGATGATTCGGTGTTTGCGTTCGACAAATCGAAATATCCCGGAGTGGAAGAAGTGGATCTGACACAGTAGACTATTCTCCCCATCTGAATGTAGGATTGTCCAGCCCCGCCAGGTCGAGCACGCGGTCGGTTACGGTTGCGGCAAGCTCTGCAATTGTTTTCGGCTTGCTGTAAAAAGAAGGCGTGGCCGGACAAATAATTCCTCCCGCCAGCGTTACCGTCTCCATATTGCGGATATGGATCAAATTATACGGCGTATCGCGCACCACGCAGATCAGCTTTCTTCTTTCTTTCAATATTACATCGGCAGCGCGGGTAATGAGGTCGGATGAAACGCCGGTGGCTATCCGGCCCAATGTGCCCATGGAGCAGGGGATGACGATCATCGTATCATAGCGGCCGGAGCCTGATGCAAAAGGGGCCGAAAAATCCTGCTGGCTGAAAAAACGGAAAGGATAATTGCCGTAGGATTCGTCATCGAGCTCTGTTTTCCATACCTGCTTTGCATTTTCCGTCATCACCACCGATAATTCCTCCCATTGATCCCTGAGCTGGGCCAGCTTATCGAGCAAAAGACGGGCGTATATGGAACCGCTGGCGCCGGTGATGGCAACGACAATTTTGTGCATGCGATTTGCGTTTTAACTTTAACCCGGAAACAAAAATACTATGCAGAAAGCGAAACTGTTTTTTTTATATGCCTGGGTGATGGTCTTCGCCTGCGCACAGAAGCCGGCCCCGTCGGCTGCTTCACTGAGATGGATGAATCTTGCAGAAGCCGCTTCCAGCCTGGATAAAGAAAAAAGACCGGTATTGATCGACCTGTATACCGACTGGTGCGGATGGTGCAAGGTAATGGACAAGAAAACCTATT
>CAYYZJ010000355.1:0-3159 GCA_964475615.1 uncultured Flavitalea sp.
GATTCCAGCTGGTATATCAACTCATATGACGGAAAAGAAAAGTATGAGGATTTCTTTATCAGGGAATTCATGCCTTCCGTCGAGAAGGCTTTCAGGATCAAGGCCGAGAAACGCTATCGCGGCATAGCAGGTCTCTCCATGGGTGGATACGGGACGCTGATCTATTCACTGAAATATCCTGAGCTTTTTGCCGCGGCGGCGCCTCTCAGCGCAGCTATGTTCGATGATGCGACCATGACATCCATGCCGGATGAGTCTTACAACAGGACTTTTGCCCAGCTGTATGGCAGGAGCCTGAAAGGGAAGGACAGGCTTACAAAAGCATGGTATGCCAATTCCCCGCTGAAGCTGGTGGAGGATAGATCCGCCGATGCATTGAAGCAGGTGCGTTACTGGATCGACTGTGGGGATGACGACGGGTTGTCAAGGGGCAATTGCCTGCTGCATATCGCCCTGATGGAAAAGCATGTGCCTCATGAGTTCCGTGTCAGGGACGGGGGGCATAGCTGGACATACTGGCGTACAGGTATCACGGATGCGCTGGCTTTTATCGGGACGAGCTTTCATCAGTGAGGTCACACAAACAACTGGATAACAGCCACTTGTTATAAAAAGAGAATATTTTTTTATATTTGGCAATATTTGAGATTTACGCTATTCTAAATAGGGGAAACATGCTTATGAAATAGGCACAGGTCGAAAAAAGTACCATATTTCTGAAATTTTTGATGATGGTTATCATTCTGCTTAGAAAGCCAATAAATTTATAGATATGATCAATTATAAAAAGGCGGATAGGCTTATTTTAAAACTTGCAATTCAATGATGGAAGGACAAGTAAGCCTTACTCCATATCATGCAAAATATTTTGCCCACGAACTTACCAGACGCTATTCCTCAAATAGCCTGGAAAAATTGACAGCTTCCCTATCTGATGCACAGGTTGATCTAAATCCCCATCAGGTAGATGCTGCGTTATTTGCATTTAAAAGCCCGTTAAGTAAAGGGGCTATACTAGCAGATGAAGTAGGTCTAGGCAAAACTATCGAGGCAGGGATCGTAATTTCACAAAAATGGGCGGAAAGGAAAAGAAAAATCCTAATCATTACGCCTGCTAATTTGCGTAAACAATGGAGCCAGGAGATTGCCGACAAGTTTTTTCTCCCATCGCTTATTCTGGAAACTAAATCCTTCAATGAAGAGATCAAAAAAGGAAACTTTAATCCCTTTCAGCAGGACGAAAAGATCATATTATGTTCCTATCAGTTCACAAAAGCTAAAGACATATATGTGTCTAAAGTTGAATGGGATTTGGTAGTAATTGATGAAGCACATAGGCTTCGAAATGTATACAAGCCATCCAATAAAATAGCAAAAAAGATAAAGGAAGCGCTGACGAATAAGCCAAAAATTCTGTTAACAGCCACTCCTCTGCAAAATTCACTATTGGAATTGTATGGTCTTGTAAGTATCATTGATGAATACGCATTCGGGGATCTGAAAAGTTTCAGAACCCAGTTTTTACGACTGTCATCTACAGAAAATAATAATTTCGATGAGTTGAAAGAAAGGCTTAAGCCACTTTGCATAAGAACTTTGCGTAAACAAGTCCTTGAATATATTAAATATACCAACCGTTCCTGCATTGTACAGGAGTTTACTCCGGACGATGATGAACAACGATTATATGATCTGGTAAGCGAATACTTGCAAAGACCGAATCTATATGCTTTGCCTGCCAGTCAAAGGCAGCTAATGACCCTAATACTCAGAAAGCTGCTGGCATCTTCTACATATGCTATTTCGGGAACGTTACAAGGACTCGCCGATAAACTGGAAACCACCTTACAAAGGCAAGAGACACCTTCGCCGTCTTATGGAGAAATAATTGCCCCGAATTATGAAATCTATGATGAGCAGCAAGATGAGTGGGAAGAAGAAGAAGGTACTTCGGAAAAAGAGGAGCGAATATACACTTCGCTGGAATTAGCAGAGATACGAAAGGAAATCGATTCTCTCAATGAATTCAAGACACTGGCAAATTCTATCCAAAAAAATTCAAAGGGTGAAGTACTCTTTACCGCTTTATCAAAAGGCTTTGAAAAATTGCAGGAGTTAGGAGCAAATAAAAAAGCCATCATTTTTACAGAGAGCACAAGAACGCAAGAATATCTTAAAAATATATTAGAGAATCGTGGTTATAAGGATGAAATCGTATTATTTAATGGTAGCAATAACGACCCTAAAAGCAACCAGATTTATCAAGCCTGGATAAGAAAGCATCAGGGAACAGACAGAATAACAGGCTCTAAAACCGCGGATAAAAAGGCTGCTTTAGTTGATCATTTTCGCGATACTGCAACCATTATGATTGCTACAGAAGCAGCGGCAGAAGGTATTAACTTACAGTTCTGTTCTTTAGTAGTAAATTACGATATGCCCTGGAATCCCCAGCGAATAGAACAGAGAATCGGCAGATGTCATCGTTATGGTCAGCTATTTGATGTAGTAGTTGTGAATTTTTTAAATAAATCAAATGCAGCCGACCAGCGTGTTTATCAACTTTTAGAAGAAAAATTCAAACTATTCGACGGCGTTTTTGGTGCAAGTGACGAAGTGCTTGGGAGTATCGAAAGTGGTATTGATTTTGAAAAGAGGATATTGGAAATCTATCAAAATTGCCGGAGGCCTGAAGATATTCAGGCGGCTTTCGATCGTCTCCAAAAAGACATGGAAAACAGCATTGAAGAGCAAATAGATAATACCCGAAAAAAACTATTAGAGAATTTCGATACGGAAGTACATGATAAACTTCGTATCAATTTGCAACAAAGCAGGGAATACCTTGGCAGGTTTGAAAACTGGCTTTGGCAAATCACCAGGTATTACTTACAACCTTATGCTGAATTTGATCATTCAGAAAATTCCTTTTTTCTCAATACGAATCCCTTTAAAGAAGAAATCATTCATTCGGGCCCTTATAAATTAGGAAAAAAACTTATTGGCGAACATTCTGAAATCGAATCCATCAAGGACGATATCAACCTATACCGAATTGGTCATCCATTGGCACAAAAAGTCATTGGCTACTGCAAAGATGTGGAATTGCCGATCAGTGAATTAACTTTCGACTACAGCAATTCGGGAAGGCTGATTTCT